>JAZKIE010000267.1:0-3457 GCA_040385025.1 Pseudomonadota bacterium
TGCAATACCTGTCGACACGCCTGGTCAGGCGCTGGTCCCACCTGGAGCGGCAAACTGGCGGCGCCGGCGTGCGCGGCGGCCCCGGCGAAAAGCAGATTGAGCTCGACAAACGCATGATCGGCGAGTCCATCAAGCGCACCAAGGAGCGCCTGGTCAAAGTCAAGAAGCAGCGGCAAACCCAGCGCCGGCAGCGCGAGCGGCGCAATGCCTTCACGGTCTCGCTGGTGGGTTACACCAACGCCGGTAAATCGACCCTGTTCAATGCGCTGGTCAAGGCCCGCGCCTACGCGGCCGACCAGTTGTTTGCCACGCTCGACACCACCACGCGCCAGCTCTACCTGGGCGACGCCGCGCGTTCCGTCTCGCTGTCCGATACCGTGGGATTTATCCGCGACCTGCCGCACGGCCTGATTGATGCGTTTGCCGCCACCTTGCAGGAGGCCACCGATGCCGACCTGCTGATCCATGTGGTGGACGGCGCCAACCCGGACCACCTGGAGCAGATCGAGCAGGTGCAGCGCGTGCTGGCCGAGATTGGTGCCGCCGATGTGCCGCAGATTCTGGTGTTCAACAAGCTCGATGCCCTTGAAAAATCACGCTGGCCGCTGCAACTGAGTGACAGCTTCGAGGTCAAGGACGCGTTTTCCGATACCGGCAAACGCGTCGAGCGCGTGTTTGTCAGTGCCCAAAGCGGCGAGGGCCTGCCTCTGCTGCGCGAGTTGCTGGCCCGGCATGCAGCGCTCCCGCCTGAGGAAGATACCCCCCAAATCAGTGAGGCTGTCGCCTGATTGGGCACAATGTCGGAGTAATGAAAAAAATGAGCCTGATTCCATGAACCTGAACCCTGTGCTACAGACGCTGACAACCCTTCCGGCCCGACTGGGGCAACGCCTGCGGGGAATGTTCAATCTGAACGACCCACGCTGGGGCCGTGACGAGGACAACAAGGCGGGTCCGGACGAGAACAAACCAGAAGCCGGGCGTGATGAGCCGGCGCCAGCCAGGCCACCAGCACCCCCTCGTCCTCAGCCGCAAGGCCAGGGTCCCAACCAGGGGCCCCCCGATCTGGACGAGTTGTGGCGTGATTTCAACCGCAAGCTGGGCGGCCTGTTTGGTGGCAACAAGTCCGGTCAGCGCACCCGGGGCACCGGCGGCATCGGTGGCGGTGGCAGTGGTGGCCCTGGCGGCTTCCAGCCTGACATGAAAAGTGCCGGTATCGGTGTCGGCCTGATCGCGCTGGTGGCCGTGCTGATCTGGCTGGGCACCGGGTTTTTCATCGTGCAAGAGGGCCAGCAGGCCGTGATCACCCAGTTCGGTAAATTCAAATCAACCCAGGGCGCCGGTTTCAACTGGCGCCTGCCGTACCCCATACAGCGTCACGAAACCCTGGTGGTCACCCAGACCCGATCGGTGGATGTCGGAAGGGACAGCATCGTCAAATCCACCGGCTTGCGTGAGTCGGCGATGTTGACCGAAGACGAAAACATTGTGGAAATCAAGTTTGCCGTCCAGTACCGCCTGAGCGACGCGCGCGCTTATCTGTTTGAAAGCAAAAACCCGGCAGATGCGGTGGTGCAAGCTGCCGAAACCGCCGTACGCGAAGTGGTCGGAAAAATGCGCATGGACGCGGCCCTCGGGGAAGAGCGCGAGCAGATCGGCCCCAGGGTGCGCAAGTTGATGCAGACCATTCTGGACCGCTACAAGGTCGGCGTCGAGATTGTGGGCATCAACATGCAGCAGGGCGGCGTGCGCCCGCCCGAGCAGGTCCAGCCCGCCTTTGATGATGTGCTCAAGGCCGGTCAGGAGCGCGAACGTGCCAAAAACGAAGCCCAGGCTTATGCCAACGACGTGATTCCGCGGGCGGTGGGTTCGGCCTCGCGTCTGAAGGAAGAGTCTGAAGCCTACAAGGCCCGCATCGTGGCGCAAGCCCAGGGTGATGCACAGCGCTTCCGCTCGGTGCTTGCCGAGTACCAGAAGGCGCCGCAGGTGACCCGTGACCGCATGTACACCGACGCCATGCAGCAGGTCTATACCAACGTCACCAAGGTGCTGGTCGATTCCAAGCAGGGCTCCAACCTCTTGTATTTGCCGCTCGACAAGATCATGCAGCAGTCGGCCCAAAGCGGTCCTGCTGCAAGCAGCGATGCCGCCGCCTTGCCAGGGGCCGCCAGCGTGCCCCTGAACTCTGGCGCGCCCGCCAGCACCGTTGATCCACGCGTCCGGGATGCAGCACGCACCCGCGACCGCGAAACCCGTTAAGAGGACAAGATCGTGAACAGAGTCGGATTTATCGCCACATCCCTGCTGGTGCTGCTCGCACTGGTCAGCTCCATGTTGTTTGTCGTTGATCAGCGCCAGTACGGTGTGATTTACGCGCTTGGCCAGATCAAGGAAGTCATCACCGAGCCGGGCCTCAACTTCAAGTTGCCGCCGCCGTTTCAGGACGTCAAGTACCTTGACAAGCGTTTGTTGACGCTGGACAGCACCGACACCGAGCCGGTGTTGACCGCAGAAAAGCAGCGGCTGGTGATCGACTGGTATTTGCGCTGGCGCATCTCCAACCCGTCCGAATACATCCGCGCACTGGGCGCAGACGAAAAATCCGGCGCCAACCAGCTCAGCCGGGAGGTGCGCAACGCCTTCCAGGAAGAGATCAGCAAGCGGACGGTTCGTGAACTGATCTCCACCAAGCGCGAATCCCTGATGGTCGAGGTCCAGCGCCAGGTGCAGGAAAACGTCAAGAGCAAGAGCTGGGGCATCGAGATTGTCGACGTGCGCCTGACCCGCGCGGACTATGTCGAAGCCATCACCGAGTCGGTCTACCGCCGCATGGAAGCCGAACGCAAACGCGTCGCCAACGAGCTGCGCTCCACCGGCGCCGCCGAAGGCGAGAAAATCCGCGCTGATGCAGACCGCCAGCGCGAGGTCACGATTGCCAACGCCTACCGCGACGCCCAGAAGATCAAGGGTGAGGGTGACGGCCAGGCCGCGTCGGTCTACAACGACGCCTTTGGCCGCGACCCGCAGTTCGCCCAGTTTTACCGCAGCCTGGATGCCTACAAGGCCAGTTTTGCCAAGAAGAGCGACGTGATGGTGATCGATCCGTCGTCTGAATTTTTCAAGGCCATGCGTGGATCGGGTGCGGGCGCTGCGCCTGCCAAGAAGTAAGCCCTGCGCGTGGACAGCAGCACGCTTTGGCTGGCCCTGGCCTGCCTGCTGGTCCTGGAAGGCTTGTTTCCTTTTATCTCACCCGGCGGCTGGCGCCGCATGTTCGAGCAAATCCTGACCATGAGCAACGGCCAGATCCGTTTCTTCGGCCTGTGCAGCATAGGCGCTGGCCTGGTCTGGATGGCATTTCTGCTCTAGGGCGCTGCATCAAGTTGCAGCTATTTGCGTCCGCACGGCGCATCCGGTCACCGCCCGGCCGAAAACGGGCCTCAAGCCCGGTAAAATCCTG
>JAZKIE010000268.1:0-1981 GCA_040385025.1 Pseudomonadota bacterium
CTGCCCAACAGCCTGATGCCGGCCCAGGAGTCCATGGTGCAGGGCGGGCGCCTGTCCACGCTGAGCGCGGGCCGCACGCCAGCCACACCCGCAAAACCGGTTGTCAAACCCACGCTCGCGCGCACAACGCGGCCAGCCGATGGTCCACAAATTCCCCAGTTTTTGAGGCGCGGCTCGAATTGATGCAAGCCCCCGCGTTGGCTCACTGCGTGTAGCGCTCTGCCTCGAAGGCGCTGCGCCTGCAGCTCAGCTTTTTTGGCGCCGCAAGCGCGCCAGGCGATCCGCCACCACATCCAGATCCAGCGCGTCTTCGGCGTGGTCAAGATAAGTTTCCAGATCGGGCACGGCGCGGCCGGCTTCGCCCTGCTCGGCAAGCGCCATGCCGCGGTCCCGGTACTCGGACCAGGCCTCGGGCAGCAGCACAATCAGCCGGTCCTGCACCGCGATCAGCCGGACCCAGTCCTGCTGGGTTTTGTGGATTTCCTTGAGGTTGCGCAGCATGCGCCCGATGATGTCGCGCGCCGGTACCGACTGCAGGTACAAGCCGACGGGCACTTCAAATTCATCGACCAGCCCGCTGCGCTGACGGAACGGCTCAAGCCGCTCTGACAGTTCCTCGCGGCTCAGCGAATGGCCGCTGAAAGGGTCGATCACCACCTGGCCTTTGGGCAGATTCACCTTGACCATGAAGTGGCCGGGAAAAGCCACGCCGCGAGCGTTCAGGCCCACACCGGCTGCCAGCTCCAGCCACAACACCGCGAGTGAGATCGGGATGCCGCGGCGGGTCCGGAGCACGGCATTCAGGTAGCTGTTGTCCGGGTCGTAATAATCATTGATGTTGCCGCCGAAATTCAGGTCCCGAAAGAAGAACTGGTTCAGCGCCCGCAGCCGCTGCAGCGGAGAAGCGTCGGCGGGCAGGCGGCGCTTCAGGCGTGCCAGCAGCTGGTCCACATCGCCCAGCACCTGTTGCACGTCCAGGTCGGGGTACTCGTCCTGGGCCAGGCTGCTGGCCGCTTCCAGCAGCGGAAAATGCTCGTCACTCTGAACCAGGCTGGCAAAGTACTGCAGCGGCGACGGAACGTCGAGATTGAGGGACATGGCGCTACTTTCTCACAAACCGGCGCGCGAGGCGAGTGCCAGGTGTTTACCAGTCGTTACCGGCGCTTCAGCGGCGCATCAGCTTGCGGACTTTCAGGCCCGCAGCCCAAAGTGCTCCGAAATAGATAGCTGCCGACGCAAGCAGGACAAGGGCCAACAGCCCAATTCTCTTGAAAGACTGGTCGCGCAGCGCGGTCCAGCTGACGGCCTGCGCCGACCACAGCAGAAACACCGCCAACAAGGCACTGGCCGCCAGCACTTGTAGCGCAAACACGCCCCAGCCGGGCTCCGGGCGGTAGCTGCCGCGCTTGCGCAGGCCCAGCAGCAGCCACAAGGCATTGATCAACGCGCCTATGCCGATGGCCAGCGCCAGCCCTGCGTGCTGGAAAAAAGGCACCAGCGCCAGATTCAGCACTTGCGTGATGACCAGCACCACCACCGCAATTTTCACCGGCGTGCGGATGTCCTGGCTGGCATAAAAGCCCGGCGCCAGCACCTTGATCGCCACCAGCCCGACCAGCCCGGCGCCGTATCCCATCAGCGCCGTGGTGGTCTGATAAACGTCGCGGTCGGTGAACGCCCCATAGTGGTACAGCGTGGCGACCAGCGGCTGGGCAAAGGTCAGCAGCGCCACGGCGCTGGGCACCGCCAGCAGCACCACGATGCGCAGGCCCCAGTCCAGCATGGCGGAATACTTTTCGGCATCGTTGGCGGCCTTGGCAGCGGCCAGTTGCGGCATCAGCACCACACCGATGGCCACACCGAGCATGGCGGTCGGAAACTCCATCAGCCGGTCCGCGTAGGTCAGCCAGCTGACGCTGCCCGAGGCCATGTGCGAGGCAATCTGGGTATTGATCAGCAGCGACACCTGCGCGACGCTCAC
>JAZKIE010000269.1:0-2396 GCA_040385025.1 Pseudomonadota bacterium
TCTGATACGGCTGAACTGATTTTTGACAATGTGCGCATCCCTGCCTGGAATCTGCTGGGCGAAGAGGGCAAGGGTTTTTATTCGGTGATGAAAAACTTCCAGACCGAACGTATTGCGCTGGGCGCGATGGCGGTGGGCCATTGCCAGCAGGCGCTCAAACTCACGCTGGACTACGTGCGCCAGCGCCAGGCTTTCGGCGGCCCGCTGTGGGACCAGCAGGTGATCCGCCAGCGCCTGGCCATGCTGGACGCGAAGACGCGTGCCGCACGCGCCTTCATGTACCACTGCGCCTGGCGCGTGACCCAAGGCCATGACATCGTGCAGGACGTGTCGATGCTGAAGGCCTTGACCGGCGAGCTGGTCAATGAGGTGGTGCAGACCTGCCAGCAGTTCCACGGTGGCATGGGCTTCATCCGTGAGACGGCCATCGAACGGCTGTGGCGCGATGCACGCGTGCTGGCCATTGGCGGCGGCGCGACCGAAGTGATGCTCGAAGAAGTGGCCAAGCGTTACTGACCTATTGAAAGATCAAGCCATGAAACATCTTGAACTGAACTTTGGTGGCGGTGTCTCCACCGTCACGCTGAACCGGCCCGAAGTGCGCAACGCCTTCAATGACGAGGTGATCGCCGAACTGACGGCGGTCTTCATCGAGCTCGGCAAACGCGAGGAAGTGCGTTGCATCGTCTTGGCGGCGAACGGGACGGCCTTTTGCGCCGGTGCCGATCTGAACTGGATGAAACGCATGGCCGACTACACGCGCGACGAAAACGTCGCCGATGCCGGCGCGCTGGCCGAGATGCTGCGGGTGGTCTATGCCTGCCCGAAACCGACGATTGCCAAGGTGCAGGGCGATGTGTACGCCGGCGGCACCGGCCTGGTCGCGGCCTGTGACATGGCCGTCTCTGTCGATACGGCGGGTTATTGCCTCAGCGAGGTCAAGCTGGGCCTGATCCCGGCGACCATCAGCCCTTACGTGATCCGCGCCATGGGTGCGCGTGCGGCGCACCGTTACTTTCTGACGGCCGAACGGTTTGACGCCGCCGAAGCATTGCGCATCGGTTTTGTGCATGAAGTGGTGGCTGCCGCAGAACTTGATGCCAAGGTGGCGGAACTCGCCAAAGCGCTGGTCAACGCCGGCCCGGAGGCCGTGAAACTTTGCAAGATGCTGGTGCAAGACGTGGCGCAGCAGGAGATATCGTCGTCGCTGGTCCGGATGACCGTGGAAGGCATTGCCGACATCCGCGTGAGTCCGGAAGGCCGCGAGGGTGTGCAGTCCTTTTTGCAGAAACGCAAGCCGAACTGGATCAGCTGAGTCAAGCGGAAGGGCACCCCATGCGCAGCGTACTGATTCTTGCATTGGCCATTGCCCTGGAGGCATCGGCCTGGGCCCAGGCGCCGGCCGAGCCGGTGCGTGCCGCCGACCTGCGCGAGGAGGTGCAGCACATCGCTGTGAAAACGCAGGATCTGTACGGCAAGCCGGCTGAGGGCAACATCCCGGTGACCATCTTCCGGCCTGCGGGTGACGGGCCTTTCCCTTTGGTGATCATGAACCATGGCCGGCCGGTGAAAGACAAGCGCGGCCTGCTGGGCCGCCAGCGTTATGAACACCTGTCGCGCTACCTGGTGCGCAAGGGTTTTGTGGTGATGATCCCGACGCGGCTGGGTTACCACGAAACCTATGGCCAGTTTGACCCTGAAGATTCCGGCGGCTGCAACACCATGCGCCCCGAGCCGGTGGCCATGGCGGCGTCGGACCAGGTGCTGCAGACGCTGGACTTTGCGCGCAGCCTGCCCTATGTGAATGCGGAGCGCTGGGTGGTGATGGGCCAGTCGGTGGGCGGCATGACGGCGGTGGCCACGGTGTCGCGCAACCCGCCGGGCCTGGTGGCCGGCATCAACTTTGCGGGTGGCACAGGCGGCGACCCGGACAACCGCGCCGGCGACCCGTGCAACCCGCGCGCGCTGGAAAGCCTGTGGCGCAGCAAGGCCACGACGGCCAAAGCGCCGATGCAGTGGTTCTACTGGAGCAACGACAAATACTGGGGTGCTGACAACCCCAAACGCTGGCACCGCGCCTGGACCGACGGCGGTGGCCAGGCCGAGCTGCATGCCATGGCGGCCTCCGGGACCGACGGCCACAGCGGCATGAGCAACGACATGGACAGCTGGGTGTCGCTGGTGGAAGCCTTCCTCGCGCGCAACGGTTTCAGCAAGCCGGGCGCTGTGGACATCCCCAAAGCCAGCGGCTTTGCCAAAGTGGGCGATGTGGAGCGGGTGCCGGTGAACAAGGCCAGCCGAGACAACACCTACGCCAAGTTTTTGGCCGGCAACAAGCCCCGCGCCTATGCGATTGGCCCCGAGGGTTACAACGGCTGGGCCACCGGCGACTGGGC
>JAZKIE010000270.1:0-2555 GCA_040385025.1 Pseudomonadota bacterium
CTCGACGACAACAAGCCCGGCCTGGGCTTGACCATGAAGACCGAGTTCCTCAAAGACTTCAACATCATTGAATGAGCCGCATGAAAGCCAGATACACCGGCGTATTTCCGGTGGTGCCCACCACCTTCACCGAATCGGGTGAACTCGACCTGCCCAGCCAGCTGCGCTGTATTGATTTCATGATTGATGCCGGCTCGAACGGCCTGTGCATACTCGCCAATTTTTCGGAGCAATTCCTGCTGTCGGACGATGAACGCGAGGTATTGACCGCCGCCATCCTCAAACATGTGGCCGGCCGGGTGCCAGTGATCGTGACCACCACCCATTTCGGCACCAGGGTCTGCGCCGAACGCAGCCGCCGCGCGCAGGACATGGGCGCGGCCATGGTCATGGTGATGCCGCCTTACCACGGCGCCACCCTGCGGGCGAGCGAGGAAAAGATCCACGAGTTCTATGCCGTACTGTCAGACGCCCTCGACATCCCCATCATGATCCAGGATGCGCCCATGAGCGGCACGCCGCTGTCGGCGGCCTTCCTGGCGCGCATGGCCAAAGAGATCCCGCAGGTGTCCTACTTCAAGATCGAGACCGCCGGTGCAGCCTCCAAGCTGCGCGAGTTGATCCGCCTGGGCGGTGAGGCGATTGAAGGTCCGTGGGACGGCGAGGAAGCCATCACCCTGCTGCCCGACCTGGACGCCGGTGCCACCGGCGCCATGACGGGCGGCGCCTATCCCGACGGCATCCGGCCTATCGTCGACGCGTATGCCGCAGGCCGGCGCGACGAGGCGGTAGCCGAGTACACCCGCTGGTTGCCGCTGATCAACTACGAAAATCGCCAGGGCGGCATCCTGACGGCCAAGGCACTGATGAAGGAAGGTGGCATCATTGCCTGCGAGGCGCCGCGCCACCCGTTTCCGGCCATGCATCCCGAGGTACGCAGCGGCCTCCTTGAAACCGCCCGCCGACTCGACCCGATGGTCTTGCGCTGGGCCCGATAAATCAGGACTTCCATGACCACTTTGCACCACAACCTCATCAACGGCGAATGGCTTGCCGGCAACAGCACCAGCGCCAACCTCAACCCCTCGAATTTGTCCGACGTGATCGGCGAGTACGCGCAAGCCGATGCGGCGGGACTGGACGCTGCGGTGCGGGCAGCGCAGGCCGCTTTTCCGGCCTGGTCGGTCTCGGGCATCCAGGCCCGCTCCGATGCGCTCGACAAGATCGGCAGCGAAATCCTGGCACGCCGCGAAGAGCTGGGCACCCTGCTCTCGCGCGAAGAAGGCAAAACCCGGCCCGAAGGCATTGGCGAGGTCACGCGTGCCGGTCATATCTTCAAGTTTTTTGCCGGTGAATGTTTACGCCTGTCGGGCGAAATACTGCCGTCGGTGCGCCCCGGCATCGGTGTGGAAATCACACGCGAGCCGGTGGGCGTGGTCGGGCTGATCACACCGTGGAACTTTCCCATCGCCATACCGGCGTGGAAAATTGCGCCCGCACTGGCTTTCGGCAACTGCGTGATTCTCAAGCCGGCCGACCTGGTGCCCGGCAGCGCCTGGGCCCTGGCCGAGATCATCTCGCGCTCCGGCATCCCCGCCGGCGTGTTCAACCTGGTCATGGGTCCGGGCCGTGTCATCGGCGACGCGCTGGTCCAGCATCCCGGCGTCAACGCCATCAGCTTCACCGGCTCCGTCGGTGTGGGCAGCCGTATCGCCGAAGCCTGCGCAAAAAACCTCAAGAAGGTGCAACTCGAGATGGGCGGCAAGAATCCGCAGCTCATCCTCGACGACGCCGATCTGGCGCAAGCGGTCGAGTTGAGCGCGCAGAGCGCGTTTTATTCCACCGGCCAGCGCTGCACGGCGTCCAGCCGTCTCATCGTCACCGAAGGCATCTACCCGGCCTTCATCAAGGCCTTGCAGGAGCGCATGGCGCGCATCAAGGTCGGTGATGCGCTGACGGCCGGCACCGACATCGGCCCGGTGTCCTCGCAGGCGCAACTCGAGCAGGACCTGAGCTACATCGCCATCGGCAAGGCCGAAGGCGCCACGCTGGCTGCGGGCGGTGAACGCGTTGCATGCCACACCGGCAGTGGCGCCGATGGTTTCTTCCTGTCGCCGGCGCTGTTCAGTGAAAGCAGCGCCGGCATGCGTATCAACCGCGAGGAAATTTTTGGCCCGGTCGCCAGCGTGATTCGCGTGAAGGACTACGAGGCCGCACTCGCCACGGCCAACGACACACCGTTCGGCCTGTCCGCCGGCATCGCCACCACCAGCCTGAAACACGCGACCCACTTCAAGCGCCACAGCCAGGCCGGCATGGTGATGGTCAACCTGCCGACGGCAGGTGTGGACTACCACGTGCCCTTCGGCGGCCGCAAAGCCTCCAGCTACGGACCGCGTGAACAGGGCAAATACGCACAGGAGTTTTTCACCACGGTGAAGACTGCGTACACGCTGGCCTGAACCGATCAAGGCCGGCATCGGAGTGCGAATTGCTATTTAATTGATAGCTGTTTACGCCCGTTTGATATGGGCTGGAGGCCGATTTCACTCATG
>JAZKIE010000271.1:0-1951 GCA_040385025.1 Pseudomonadota bacterium
CCGCGAATTTTCATGCCGCGCAGGCTCTCCAGCCCGGTCACCGGCGTTTTGGTGTGGAACAGTCCGGGGCCATGGGTGTGCACCGCAATGATCTTGACGTCCTTGAACTCGTCGGCCGCAAACTTCTCGACATATTCGTGAAACGCACGCGAGGACTGCTCGGCATTGCCGCTCATGAAAGGCAGCTCGAACACTTCAGATTTGTTGAAGCGGCCCGGCGTGTAGCCCAGCACCGTCCAGGTCAGGTCCACCACGCCGTCACGGGCCTGGTCGAACAACTGGGGGGGCGTGCCGCCAAGCTGCATGGCGTGAAACAGTTGCACCTTGATCTTGCCACCAGAATCTTTTTCAACTTTCTGCGCCCAGGGGATCAGCGCCTTGGCCGGAATGGTCGCCTGCTGCGGCAGCATCTGATGCAGGCGCAGCGTGACCTGTTGCGCGAAACCCGCGCCGGCAGCGCAGAAGGCGGCAACCGCCACGGCGGTCTTGATAAGGGTTCTTTTGTTCATTTCAGTCTCCAGTCAGGGGTATTGAGATGCAAGGGTACTGCTGCGCAGGCGGTTGCTTCATGGGGTCAGTGCGGATTGTCGCCCCACACAAGCACCGGTGGAACGGCGGACGGGGCTCTAGCAGTTATACGATTTTGATATATGAAATCTCCCGATATTTCATTTAACGCTCGCGTGCCCTGTCCGATGTTCGGGAGAACCCTCAGTCGGACCGGTACGCAGAATCCAGGGTCAGCGAACCCACCACCCGCGACACGCAGGGACAGATACGCCGGCTCTGCTGCTTTTCGTGCTCGCTCAGAAACACGTCGCGGTGGTCGGCCTCGCCCTCCAGCGCCAGCACATCCATGGTGCACAGGCCGCATTCACCGCGCCGGCAATCGGCAATGGCTTCCACGCCGGCTTGCTCCAGCGCGTCGAGCAGGGTCGTGTCGGCCGGCACCATGATGTCGATCTGGTGACGCGGCACACAGACGCGAAAGGCCTGGGCGGCAAAACGTCCGCTGCTGCCAAAGGTTTCAAAACGCAGATCGGACAGCGTGCGCCCGGCCGCGATCCAGGCTTTCTTGATGGCTTCAAGCAGGGGCACCGGGCCGCAGGTGTAAAGCTGCGCGCCTGCGGGCAGCGCTGCGATTTCGGCGGCCAGGTCCATGGTTTCCTGGCGCTCGCCGACAAAGGTTTGCAGCGCATCGCCCAGCGTCTCGCGCAGCAGCGGCAACAAGGCCAGCTCATCCTGCGTACGCACGCCGTAAAGCATGCGCAAGGTCGCGCCGGTCTTCAGCGCGTGGGCCTGCAACTGCTGCGCCATCATCACCAGCGGCGTGATGCCGATGCCACCGGCCACCAGCAGGTAGTGCGGCGCCGACAGGTCCAGCGGGAAATGGTTTTGCGGTTGGCTGACGGACAGGGCATCACCCACGGCCAGCCGCCACATGGCCTGCGAGCCGCCGCGGCCGTCGTCCATGCGTTTGACGGCGATGCGGTAGCGCTGGCCGTCCGGCCGGCCGACCAGCGAATAGGAGCGGATCTGCGCCCGGCCGTTGACCATCACCTCCATCTGCAGATGTGCGCCGGCCTGCCACGTCGGTGCGCTGCCCGCTGCGGGCTGGATCTCGAATTCGCGCACCGTGGGGGTCAGGTCGCGCAGCGCGACGACGGTGGCGGGGTACAGGGTTGTGTTGCTTTTCATGATTCGAACGTCTGGAATGTTCAGCGCCGGCGTATCAGCTTCATGGCCTTGAGCGACTCGGGCATGTGCGCACCGGCCTGGCCCGACAGCGCATGCCGCAGGTTGCGCTGCGCCAGCCGCGAGTGTTCGCGCATCAGCGCCTCAGCGCGTGTGCCCTCCCCGCGCTCGATCGCGTCCAGCACCTGCCAGTGCTGGTCCTGCGCCACCACCAGCATGTCGCGCGCCTGCGGCGAGTTGGACTGCACCACCACAA
>JAZKIE010000272.1:0-3547 GCA_040385025.1 Pseudomonadota bacterium
TCAGCAGCTTGATCCAGATGCCGATCAGCGGCAGGTTCAGGATCACCAGCATGGCGTTGCCGATCCACATCGAGGCGATCAGGCCCCAGAACAACTCGGGGTTGCTGGTCATCACCTGGGGGCCAGGCTGGATGTTGTGGATGGTCATGGCACCGACCATCAGCGCCATCACGGCGTTGGGGGGAATGCCCAGTGTCAGCAGCGGAATGAAGGAGGTCTGCGAGCCGGCATTGTTGGCCGATTCAGGCGCCGCGACACCGCGGATATTGCCCTGGCCGAAAGGCACTTCACCGGGACGGCCCTTGATTTTTTTCTCCAGGGTGTAGGCCGCAAAGGCCGACAGCAAGGCGCCGCCGCCAGGAAGAATGCCGAGGGCCGAACCCAGGGCCGTGCCGCGCAGCACAGCGGGCGCCATGTCCTTGAAGTCCTGCTTGGTGGGCATCAGGCCCGACACCTTGGCGGTGAACACTTCGCGCTCATGCTCGGGCTGGGCCAGGTTGCTGATGATCTCGCCGTAACCGAACACACCCATGGCAATCACGACAAAGCCGATGCCGTCAGTCAGTTCGGGCACGTCGAAGCTGAAACGCGCCACGCCGGAGTTCACATCGGTGCCGATCAGGCCCAGCAGCAAACCCAGCACAATCATGCCGACCGCCTTGAGCAGTGAGCCGGAGGCCAGCACCACGGCGCCGATCAGGCCCAGCACCATCAACGCGAAATACTCGGCCGGGCCGAATTTGAAAGCCAGTTCCGTCAGGGGCGGCGCAAAAGCCGCAATGATCAGTGTGCCGACGCTACCGGCAAAAAACGAGCCCAGACCGGCCGCAGCCAGCGCCGGCCCCGCTCGCCCTTTTCGGGCCATCTGGTAGCCATCGATACAGGTCACCACCGAGGACGACTCGCCGGGGAGGTTCACCAAAATGGCAGTGGTGGACCCACCGTATTGCGAGCCGTAATAAATACCGGCCAGCATGATCAGCGCCGACACCGGCGGCAAGGCATAGGTGGCGGGCAGCAACATGGCGATGGTCGCCACCGGGCCGATGCCCGGCAAGACCCCAATCAAGGTGCCCAGCACAACACCGAAAAAAGCGTACAGCAGGTTGATTGGTGTGAAAGCAACACCAAAACCCAGGGACAAATTTGCAATCAGATCCATTTTCTTTTCCTTAGCCGGTGATGAAAGCAGGCCACACCGGGAACTGCAGCTTGAGCGCCATGACAAAAGCCGCATAGCTGCCCACGGCCAGGACCGTGGCAAGAATCAGGGTGGTCCTGAATTTCCAGCCGGCTTCGGCCATGCTGGCGATAAACACCAAGGCGTAGATACCGATGATCAGGCCGAAGGCGGGAAGACCAATCTTGGGCAGGCCGGCCAGCAAGATGCCGAAAATCACATTGGCACCGATCACGTAGACCAGCGGTTTCCAGGCGATCTTGCCGATCTTGCCGCCGCCTTCAGTCTCCACCACCAGCGAGGTGAAGGTGACGATGGCGCCGATCACGGCCAGCAAAATGCCCAGCATCAGCGGGAAGTAGCCCGGCCCCATGCGGGCGCCGGTGCCGACGTTGTAGGTGCTGGCGCCCCAGGCAAACGCCAGGCCCAGGCCCATGAACATCAGCCCGCAAAAGAAGTCTTTTTGACTCTTGATATGCACGGTTTGTCTCCTGTAATAGAAATAAATGGATCGCTGGATTGTGCATGGGATCGTCCCTGCGCGGCATGTGGCTTTCACTTATGCAAAAAAGCCGAAAAAACTGTGCGTGTCGCGACCGGGACATGCAAAAACCGTTCCTCGTCAGGACATCGGCGGGGTGGTGGAAAGGATTTCCTCGATGGTGGTCAGGCCCCCGGCCACCTTGAGCGCACCGGCCAGCCGCAGCGGCCGCATGCCGTCGGTCACCGCCTGGCGCCGCAGCGCGTCGATGTTGGGCTCTTTGGTGACCTTGTCCTTGAACGCCTCGGTCACGGTCAGCAGCTCGTACAGGCCCATCCGGCCCATGAAACCGGTCATGCGGCAATCGACGCAACCCACGGGTTTGTAAGGCTGGTAAGCGCCATTGATCTGCCAGGGTTTGACGATTTCAGCCAGCGCTTCGCGCGAGCTGCCCTCATCTTTCTCGCGGCATTGCTGGCACAGGGTGCGCACCAGGCGCTGGGCCAGCACGCCCAGCAAGGTGGCATTGATCAGGTAAGACGGCACACCGAGCTCCATCAGGCGCGAGACCGCCGAGGGCGCGTCGTTGGTGTGCAGGGTGCTGAACACCAGGTGCCCGGTCAACGCGGCCTGCACCGCCATTTCGGCAGTTTGCAGGTCGCGGATCTCGCCAACCATGATGATGTCCGGGTCCTGCCGCATCAAGGCCCGCAGGCCTTCCGGAAAATCAAAATCCAGGTGCGCCTGCACCTGCGTCTGGTTGAAGGCCGGCTCGATCATCTCGATCGGGTCTTCAATGGTGCTGACGTTGACTTCCTCGGTGGCAATGCGCTTGAGGGTCGAATACAGCGTGGTGGTCTTGCCGGAACCCGTGGGGCCGGTGACCAGCACGATGCCGTAGGGCCGCTTGACGAGTTGCTCCCAGCGCGTCGCGTCGTGTTGCGAAAAACCCAGCGCGTCCAGATCCTTGACGGTGGTGTCGGGGTCAAAAATCCGCATCACCATTTTTTCACCGAAGGCCGTCGGCAAGGTGGACAAACGCATCTCGACCTCGTCGCCGCGCGGGTTGCGGGTCTTGATGCGGCCGTCCTGCGGGCGGCGCTTTTCGACAACGTCCATGCGGCCCAGCAGCTTGATGCGGGCGGTCATGGCGTTGTGCACACCCATGGGCATCTGGTAGACCGGGTGCAACACGCCGTCGATGCGGAAGCGGATCACGCCCTGGTCGCGCCGCGGCTCCAGGTGAATGTCGCTGGCGCGCTGGTCAAACGCGTATTGCCAGAGCCAGTCCACCACCTGCACCACGCCCTGGTCGTTGGCATCGAGCTGTTTGTTGCTTTTGTTGAGTTCAACCAGTTGTTCAAAACTCGCGGCACCGTTGCTGCCGCCGGCCTTCATCGCCGCCTTGACCGACTTGGCCAGCGCAAAAAATTCGGCCGTGTAACGCGCAATCTCCGTCGGGTTGGCCACCACCAGGCGCACGCTGCGTTTGGCCTGGCGCTCGACCTCGGACACCCAGTCGGTGATGAAGGGCTCGGAGGTCGCGATCACGACTTCGGCGGCCGTCACCTGCACCGGCAACACCTTGTGGCGTTCTGCATAAACCGCCGACATGGTGTCGGCCACCTTGCCCACATCCACCTTCAAGGGGTCGATGCGCAAATAACCCAGGCCAGCGCGGCCGGCCAGCCACTGGGCTATGGTCTCGATGTCCAGCGGCTTGCCGTCAGCGAGCCGGGTCATGCTGACACTGGCCAGGCGGATCAGTGGATGCTGGGCGCTTTGCACCTGCGCGCAACGGGCGATGGTGCGCTGCGCCTCAGGGGCCGAAATCACCCCGTCTTCGCTGAGCCATTCGACCAGGCGTCGCCAGTCCAACGGCCCCG
>JAZKIE010000273.1:0-2798 GCA_040385025.1 Pseudomonadota bacterium
GCCTGCTGGCGGCGCTGGTGCTGGTGGCGCTCGGCATCGTGCTGGTCAACCGCAAGCCAGCGCCTTAAGCGGCCCGAAGCGGGGCCTCACTGCGTCGCAGTAATGCCCCCGTCGAGGTACAACACCTGCCCGGTGACAAAGGCACCCGCTGGTGCCGCGAAGAATACCGCCGCACCGGCCACATCTTGAGGGTCAGCCACACGGCCCAGCGGAATGCGCTCCAGTACCTGCTTGCGCGTCTCGGGGTTTTCCAGCCAGTGCCGCGCCATCTCGGTCTGAACCACCGTCGGCGCGATGCCGTTGACGGTGATGCCGTGTGGGGCCAGTTCGGCCGCATGCTGGCGAATCAACATCACCAGCCCGCCTTTGCTGCTGGTGTAGGCGGAGTAACCGCGTCCCCGCAGCCCCATCTGGGCGCGCACCGACAGGAGATGCACCTGTGAGCCGCCGTGCCCCGCTTCGATCTGCTTTTTGGCAACCGCCTGCGCCAGGAACATCGCGGCTTTGAGGTTGACCTGGAGGACTTCATCAAACGCCTCTTCCGTGACTTCAAGCAGGGCCTGCTCGCGCTGCATGCCCACGCAGTTGACGAGGATGTCAAGCCGCCCAAAATGAGCGCTTACTGCGTCGACCGAGCTCTGTATCTGCGGCACCAGGTGCGCGTCCATGGGCAGCCCCAGCGCGTCATGACCTGCGGCGCATAAAGCCGATACCACCTCGCGCGCCTTGTTTTCGTCTCGCCCGGACACGGCCACCCGGGCACCGGCGAGGGCCAGCGCCCAGGCAATGGCTTCACCGATGCCGCCGTAGCCGCCGGGCACATAGGCAACCTTGCCGCGCAGGTCGAACAGGCCCGACAGGGCGGCGGTGAAATCAATTTTGGGCGTGATGCTCATCGGTGAAGGCCATTGTGTGTGCAAAAACTTCGTCAGGGGGAAGACGTTCGCGTCAGTCCATCAACAAGCCGCCGTTGAGGTCAATGACCTCGCCCGTGATAAAGCCAGCCAGCGGCGACGCCAGAAAACGCACCACATGCGCAAACTCCTCGGGCTCGCAGAAGCGGCCCACCGGAATGTCCCTGAGCAGCTTCTGCCGCTGCTCTTCATTGAGCTGCTCCGTGATCATCGGTGTCCGGACATAGGCGGGCGCAATCGCGTTGGCGGTGACGCCAAACGCCGCGAGCTCGCGCGCCAAGGAAAAGGTCAGCGCGCTCATGGCGCCTTTGGACACCGAGTAAGCGGTACCGGCTGTCAATCCGCCGGTTTTGGCGGCCAGCGAACTGGTGTTGATGATGCGGCCAAAACGCCTGGCCTTCATGGCCGGCACCACCTGCTGCGCCAGGAAGAACGCGCCGTCCAGGTTGGCGCCCATCACACGTCGCCACTCATTGGCATCGGTCGCTTCGACCTTGTTGTTGGAAAGAATGCCCGCGTTATTGACCAGAATGTCGACCGGTCCCAGCGCCTGCGCAATCAGCGCGTGGCCTTCCAGCACCTGGGCGGCATCACTGATGTCAAAGGAAAAAGGCAGTGCCTGCGGGCCGAGCTCTGCAGCCAGCGTTCGGTTGCGCTCATGGTTCACATCAACCATCGCCACCGTGCAACCATCCTCCAGCAGCACTCGCACCACCGCCAGGCCCATGGTGCCCGCAGCGCCCGTGACCAGCGCAACCTTGTCTTGAAGCGGTTTCATCAATTAACTTTCTATAGTCATCCGAAAATACAAGTCCAGTAACAGCGCGGAACCGGCTTCGCCGGGCCGCAGCTGTTGCCCCTTGGGGGGTTCCGGCTACACGAAGTGAGCCGAGACAGGGGGAGCCCATCTAGGCATCCAGGACGCTCTTTTTCCCAAACAGGCCGCGCGAGCGAAAAGTCACAACGGCAATAAACAACAGGTACATGGACATCAGGGACCATTCCGAAGCATAAGAGCCGGTCAGGCCGACCACCATGCCCACCATGAGCCCGGCGATCACAGCGCCCCAGAGCGAGCCCACCCCGCCCAGCACGATGATCAGGAAGGCCGGCACCACCGCATCGACACCCACATGCGGACGAATGCCCCATATCGGCGCCATCACCACGCCTGCGATGGCGGCGAGCGCAACGCCGAGCCCGAATACAAACAGCCTCAAGCGCGACAGGTTGATCCCCAGCGCCCGCACCATTTCGCTGTCGTGGGCGCCTGCCTTGATGATCGCACCATACGGCGTCTTCTGGAGAAACACCCAGAGCAGGAGGATCATCACAATCGCAAAGGCCGCAGCAAAAAAGCGGTAACGCGAATACACCAGGTCACCCAGCAAAAAGGCGCCGGAGATGGCCTGCGGCAACATCAGTTGTTTTTCGGAAGAGCCCCATACCACGCGTATGCCCTCTTCGATCACCAGCGCGGCGCCAAACGTCAGCAGCAAACCGTACAGCGGGTCTTTCCCGTAGGTGCGGCGCATGCACAACTCCAGCAACATGCCAAACAGTCCGACAAACACCGGCGCCAGAATCAGTGCCATCAGGTACCGGGTTTCGATCGGAAAGGCCATGTACCACGCCTGCAATTCCGGAAACATGCCCAATTGCGGCGCCATCAGGAAAAGCGCGAAATACATGCCGAGCGCAAACAGCGAACCGTGCGCCAGGTTGATGGTTTCCATCACCCCGACGATCAGCATGAAGCCCAGGGCGATGAGCGCGAACAACAGGCCCAGTGACACGCCGTTGACGAGGTGAGGAACAAGGTTAAAAAGAAAGTCCATAGGTTTCTGCAGTTAGGGGCGAGGGCCCGGATCAGGGCTCGTAGCT
>JAZKIE010000274.1:0-5373 GCA_040385025.1 Pseudomonadota bacterium
TGCGCGTCGGCCAGACCCTGCTGATGGGAGACGCCAGCTTCAAGCTCACGCGTGTGATCGTGCAGGAGCCGGACCGGGGGGCGGGCTTCATCAACTTCTCGCCACGGGTCATGGTCAACAGCGCCGACCTGGCCGCCACGGGATTGATCCAGCCGGCCAGCCGCACCAACTACCGGTTTGCCGTGGCCGGCAGCGATGCGGCAGTGAAAACTTATGTGCAGTGGGCCAATCAGGAAATTAAAAAGGGCGACGTGCGCGGTGTGCGGCTGGAGTCGCTCGAAAGTGGCAGCCCCGAGATGCGCCAGACACTGGACCGCGCCGAAAAATTTCTCAATCTGGTGGCCCTGCTGGCGGCCTTGCTCAGCGCCGTTGCGGTCGCCATCGTGGCGCGCGGGTTTGCCGCCAAACACCTCGATGATTGCGCCATGCTGCGTGTGCTGGGCCAGCCGCAGCGCACCATCGCGCTGGCCTACACCTTCGAGTTTGTGCTGGCCGGCATGATGGCCAGCGCGCTCGGCGTGCTGATTGGGTATGGGGTGCATTACGGTTTTGTGCTGTTGCTGGCCGGCCTGGTGGAGACCGTGCTGCCGGCCGCGACCTTATGGCCGGTGGCTTTTGGCATGGGCATGGGCCTGACCTTGCTGCTGGCCTTTGGCCTGCCGCCGGTTTTGCAACTGGCGCAGGTGCCGCCGCTGCGCGTGATCCGCCGCGATGTCGGCAACCTGCGGCCGGCCTCGCTGGCGGTATTGGTGGTCGGCATGCTGGGTTTTGCGGCCTTGCTGGTGGCCGCCAGCAGTGACCTGAAACTCGGCTTGATCGCGGTGGGCGGGTTTGCTGGCGCGGTGCTGGTGTTTGCAGGCAGCAGCTACGTGGCGGTGCGGCTGCTACGGGGCAGCGTCAATGAAGCCACCGCGCCGCGCTGGCTGGTTCTGGCCACGCGCCAGCTTTCGGCGCGCCCGGCCTATGCGGTGGTGCAGGTCAGCGCGCTGGCGGTTGGCTTGCTCGCGCTGATGCTGCTGGTGCTGCTGCGCACCGACCTGATCAGCAGCTGGCGCAATGCCACGCCGCCCGATGCGCCGAATCGTTTTGTCATCAATGTGCAGCCGGAGCAGGGCGAGGCCTTCCAGAAAGCGCTGCGTGACGGTGGCGTGAGCAAGTTCGACTGGTACCCGATGATTCGCGGCCGGCTGGTGGCGATCAACGGCAAGGCCATCACGCCTGACGACTTTGCAGATGACCGCGCCAAACGCCTGGTGGACCGCGAGTTCAACCTGTCCAACAGCAGCGACATGCCTTCGCACAACAAGGTGGTGGCTGGGCGCTGGACCGCCGATGAAAAAGACGCCATCAGTGTGGAAGACGGGATCGCCAAGACGCTGGGCCTCAAGCTCGGCGATGCCTTGAGCTTTGACATTGGCGGGCAGATCAAGGTCGCGACGATCAGCAGCCTGCGCGCAGTGGACTGGGGCTCGATGCGCGTCAACTTTTTTGCGATGTACCCGGTGGCGCAACTGACCGACGTGCCGGTGTCTTACATCACCGCCTTTCGCGCACCGGAGCGGGTCGCGGCCGTAGCCGGTCAGCCCCCACCGCGCAGCTTCGACAACGAACTGGTCAAGGCTTTTCCCAACATCACCAACGTCGACATGAGCAGCACCATTGCCCAGGTGCAGCGTGTGCTCGACCAGGTGATTCGTGCGGTCGAATTTTTGTTCGGCTTCACGCTGGCGGCCGGTCTGGTGGTGCTGTTTGCGGCCATCACGGCGACGCGCGAGGAGCGCGCGCGCGAGTTTGCCATCATGCGTGCCGTGGGTGCGCGGGCCTCGCTGCTGCGCCAGGTACAGCGCGCCGAACTCGCTGGTGTCGGCCTGCTGGCCGGCTTTCTCGCCTCCATCGTGGCGCTGGCGGTCGGCTGGGGCCTGGCGCGTTTTGTCTTCAACTTCAACTGGACCGGCTCCTGGACGGTGCCGGTGCTGGGCAGCCTGGCCGGTGCGGCGCTGGCGCTGGCGGCGGGGTGGTGGGGCTTGCGCTCGGTGCTCAGTACGCCGGTGGTTGAAACCCTGAGAAAAGCCCAATGAGCATGCAGATCGAAGAAAAACCACCGGGCACACCACCGTTTGCCACACCCTTTGACTGGATAGGCGGCGAGGAGCGCGTCAAGGCCCTGGTCGAGCGCTTTTACGATCTGATGGACCTGGAGCCCGGCTACAGCGCGCTGCGTGCTGCGCATGGCAGCGAGCTGGTCAACGCCAGGCAGCGCCTGTTCTGGTTTCTGTGCGGCTGGCTGGGCGGGCCACAGCACTACACCGAGAAGTTCGGCCATCCCAAACTGCGCCTGCGTCACATGCCTTTTGCCATTGGCATTTTGGAGCGCGACCAGTGGCTGGCCTGCATGGACCAGGCCATGGGCGAGACCGGGGTGGATGAGGAGCTGCGCGCACGCCTGCGCACCTCGTTTTTCCAGACGGCGGACTGGATGCGCAACAGCCCGGCATAAATTTGCGTGGTCGCGTCAGCCTCCTGTCAGCCGGGGGTCCAAAATCAGTTTTGGTCCACTGGAGAAACCCATGCTGCTCCAAGCGTTTGTGCTGGTCTCTACCGTTCTGCTGCTCATGTCGCTGGCGTTTTCCGTCCTCGGCTCTACCCCCTTGCTCATCCTCAAGCACGATGTGCCCATGGATTCGCGTGTCATCCGCCAGGTGTTCCACTACTGTTACCGCCTGATAGCCATCATGGCCACGGCGGCTACGCTTGCCCTCGCATTGGCTGGCCGGCCCTGGCCTTCCGTATTCATGGGAGGCATCGCGCTGCTTGCCATGGTCCTGCATCGCGTCATGCTCAGCCGCATGGATGCATTGCGCCCACCGATACAAGACGGTGACAGGAGAGCCATCAGCCGCTTTCGCCAACTGCATGCCACGGGTATCGCACTCCACCTGACCCAGCTGGGGGCGCTCTCATGGGGGCTTACGAAGGTTGCCCTTTAGGCGGTCCGCTTCGGAGTCGTGCCTGCGAGTAAAACCGGCATTCAGCCGCCATCCAGCGGGCGCAAGCAGCTATTGAATCAATAGCAAAAACAGCGTCAACTTTGTGCCAGCAACACCACCAGGGCGCCGGCACCGCCTTCGGCCGGCCGCGCCTGCACAAAGGCGATGACCTCGGCTTTCTGGATCAGCCAGCTCTGCACCCGTCCCTTGAGCACCGGCGTCTTGCCGGGCGAACCCAGGCCCTTGCCATGCACCACACGCACGCAGCGCAGGCCGGCCTTGTATGCTTCGCGGATGAAGGCCGACAGCGCATCGCGCGCGTCTTCGCGGCGCAGGCCGTGCAGGTCGAGCTGGCGCTGGATGCTCCAGCCGCCGCGCCGCAGCTTGCGCACCACGTCGGGTCCCATGCCGGGGCGGCGAAAGCTCAGCGCCTCGTCGGTATCGAGCAGGCTCTCAACGTCGAAGCCGTCGGAGATCGCCTCGCGCATCACGGCCAGCTCGTCACGCTGCTGCTGCACCGGAATCGGTGCGGCTTGTAGCTGCGGAAGTTTTGCGCGCTGGCCCGGCAGGTGCTTGGCGGGCAAGGCACCGACGGGGCCAATGGCGCGCGAGAACAGCTCCTTTTCGGCCTTCGCCCTGGCTGCGGCGGCCGCGCGTGCCGCCTTCAGCTCGGCTTCCTGCCGCGCCCGGGTTTCAATTTCAAGCTTGACGGCCTTGAGCCCTTTCAGGTCCTTGATGGCGGGTGTTCTGACGGGCATGGGTTTCAGAGCAAGCCCAGTTCGGCCATGGACACCGCCTGCGTGCTGGTCACGATGAAATGGTCGAGCACGCGCACATCGACCAGCGCAAGCGCGGCCTTGAGTGTCTGCGTCAGCGCCTCGTCGGCGCGCGACGGCCGGGGCTCGCCGCTGGGGTGGTTGTGCGCCAGCACCACGCTGCCGGCGTGCAGCGCCAGCGCGCGCACCACCACCTCGCGCGGGTAAACCGCGGTTTGGGTCAGCGTGCCGCGAAACAGCTCTTCCAGCGCAATCAGCCGGTGCTGGCTGTCGAGAAACAGCACCGCAAAAATTTCATGGGGACGGCTGCCCAGCTGCAACTGCAGGTAGTCGCGCACCGCCTGCGGTGTGCTGAACAATGGTTTGTCCTGCAACTGCTGGGCCAGCGCGCGGCGGGCCAGCTCCAGCACGGCCACCAGTTCGGCGCGTTTGGCCGGTCCCAGGCCCTTGATGCGTTTCAGGTCGTCCGCGCTGGTGTGCAGCAAGCCGGCCACGCCGCCAAAGCTGTCCACCAGTTCCTGGCCCATCTGTAGCGCGTTTTTGCCGGGCAGCCCGCTGCGCAGCAGCAGCGCCAGCAGTTCGGCGTCGCTGAGCGCGCCGGCGCCGCGGGCCAGCAGCTTTTCGCGCGGACGGGCGTCTTCAGGCAGGTCTTTAAGAAGCATGGGTTGAGCCTAGCTGGGCCAAATAAGCCTGATTTTGCCCGGCCGGGCGCTGCTTTCTACAATAGGGGCAGTTTACAAAACAGTTGTTGCCCGAAAGTTTTATGCCCACCGTGGAAACCTCCGCCCCCGCCCTGGTCCAGCCAGGCTCTTTTCTGACCCTGCATTACCGCATGGCCGGGCCGGATGGCGCCGACATCATCAACACCTTTGATGGCAAACCCGCCACGCTGAGCCTGGGCACGGGCGAGCTGTCGCCGGCCATCGAGCAGCGCCTGCTGGGCCTGCCGGAAGGCACGCGCACCCGCTTCGAGCTGCCGGCTGGCGAAGCTTTTGGCGAGCGCAACCCGGAGCTGTTGCAATGGGTGGCGCGCAAACTGCTCAACGAGCTGGGTGACCCGAACGAAAAATACAGCGTGGGCGACGTGGTGCAGTTTCCGACGCCGGACGGCAGGGGCCAGTACGCGGGTTCGGTGCAGCAGCTCAAGGCCGAAGGCGATGCGGTGCAGTTCGACTTCAACCACCCGCTGGCGGGCCAGCCGGTGCTGTTTGAAGTGCAGTTGATTGGTGTGCTGTGATGGACAAAACATTGCCACAGGAAATCATCCTCGCCGAGCCGCGCGGCTTTTGCGCAGGTGTGGACCGCGCCATTGAGATCGTTGAGCGTGCATTGGCCAAGTTCGGTGCGCCGATTTATGTGCGCCACGAGATCGTGCACAACACCTACGTCGTCAATGAGCTCAAAGAAAAAGGCGCGATCTTCATCGAGGACCTGGACGACGTGCCGCCCGGCGCCACGCTGGTGTTCAGCGCGCACGGCGTCAGCAAGGCCACCGAGCGTGAGGCCGAGCGGCGCGGCTTCCGGATTTTCGACGCCACCTGCCCGCTGGTGACCAAGGTGCATGTGGAAGTGGCCAAGCTCAACAAGGAAGGCTACGAGTTCATCATGAT
>JAZKIE010000275.1:0-1473 GCA_040385025.1 Pseudomonadota bacterium
CGGGGCGGCTCCAGGCGTCGGGCGCGGGCGACAGGTCGTCGGTGTTGATCTCGCCAGCCACCTTGAAGACGGTCAGCATGATGGACTCGGGCACTTCCGGACGGCTGGTGAACCACTCTGCGTCGGCCCAGCTCTGCAACACGGCCTTGGCGTATTTGTTGCCCTTGTCGGCTTTTTCCTTGACGTCGTGGAACTGGTCGAACATCAGCAGCGTGTTTTTCAGGCCGCTGGCGGCCTGGGTGGCGACGCTGTCTTCAGCGTCGTCGAGCAGCTCGACCATGGGGCTGATGTTGTAGCCGCCCAGCATGGTGCCCAGCAGTTGCGTGGCTTTTTCACGCGAGATCAAGCTGCATTTCTCGGTGCCGTGCGCCACGGCGGCCAGGTAGCTGGCCTTGACCTTGGCCGCAGCATCCACACCGGCCGGCACGCGGTGGGTGATCAACTCGACCAGAAAGTTCTCCTCGCCCTTGGGCGGGTTTTTCAGCAGCTCGATCACGTCGCCAGTCTGCTGGGCAGACAGCGGCAGCGGCGGAATGCCCAGTGCGGCGCGCTCGGCGACATGGGTGCGGTAGGTGGTGATGAACTCGGACATGGTTTTCTTCTCCTGTACTCAAAAAACAATCAAGGTGGGCCGTGCGGCTGCCTTAACGCGGGGCCGATGCTGCGGGCAGGGCGGGTGCAGCAGGAGCCGTGCCAGCTCCAGCAGCAGCCGCGGGCGGCGGGGCGTCAAGGATGCTGGGGCGCGGGTTGCGCTTGAGCTCTTCGGCAAAGGTGGCCTGGTCGGGGCTCATGCACTCGTCGGCAATACGCTGGCCGATCTTCTGGCTCATCAGCATGGACTTGTTGCCCAGTTGCAGCCACATCGCGCCGGCGCGGCCGTCTTCCAGGCGGATCGCGCCGGTGCGGCTGCCGACCGGGTGCATGCGAAAACGCATCAGCCCGCTGCGCACGGTGAAGAAGCCGGGGCGCTTGTCGCTGGGGGTGATGGTCACCGAGGCACCCAATTCACAGGGAAAGGTGCCGACATGCACACGCTTGGCCATTTCCAGGTCTTCCGGGCTCAGGGTGACATTGGGATCGTCGTCGATGGGTGTGTTTTCTTCGACCGACTTGACCGCCGCCGCGCGCTTGGCCGGGGTGCGGGGCTTGGCCGCAGGTTTGGCACCGGCCGCCGGGGCTGCGGCCTTGGCCGCTGGCTGGGCTGCCGGTTTGGCGGCCGGCGCTGTCTGGGCCAACACCAAAGCAGGCGCAGCAAACATCATGGCGGTGGCAAGAATAAGTTTCATGGGGTTCCTTGGAATGTAGGGGCCGTTGGGGTCGAATGCGTCAATGGGTTGCGGTTGCGGTGATGGGGGTGAAATAGCCCTGCGCCTCAGGTGGTAACACACGGCCAGTCTGGTGGGCGCGCTCCAGCACCTGCCAAAAATAGCGGTAACTCGCGCGGTCATGCAGTTGACCGTCAAAAGGGATGGG
>JAZKIE010000275.1:1573-3075 GCA_040385025.1 Pseudomonadota bacterium
GCGGGAATCGCACCGCCGTGGCTGGAGACAAAATCCATCAGGCCGAAACTGAGCGACTGCACACGCGCATGCGCGGCGATGTCGAAGGCGCGGTGCACCGCGGCGGGCGACTCCAGCAACACGTGGATGGGCAAAGCTTCACAGGACACCGCAGCGAGCGCGGCCACCACACGATCCACGTCCCCGACGGACTCGACCTTGGGCACCATCAAATGACACAGCCGATGCCCGACCGTGCCCGCAATCGCGCTGATGTCGGCCTCAAACGCCGGATGGGCTAGCGCGTGAACACGCACCGCCACGCGGGCGCCTGTGCCAGCCTGGGCCACCAGCGACGCCACCAGCGCTGCATGGTCGGCCTCGCCGCCTACCGGCGCGCCGTCCTCGCAGTCCAGCGTCACATCAAACACGCAGGTGCCGAACTCCTCGCTCATCTCGGCCTGCAGTTGCAGGCTTTTGCGCATCCGTGCCTCGACACCGCTGTAGTGGTCACAGACAGGCAAAAAACCTGCTGCGGCCTGGGCGCCAAGGAGGATGTCGCGAGGGTGGGTCACCTGTATGTATTCCGTGCGCCTTGAGCCTGGTGAAGTATCAGAGCAGGTGCTTGACGCCGTCCTGCTCGCCCTTGAGTTCGTCCAGCGTCTTGTTGATGCGCTCCTGGCTGAAAGCGTCGATCTCCAGGCCTTCGACCAGTTTGTACTCGCCACCTTCACAGGTCACGGGAAAGCCAAACATGGTGTCTTTCGGAATGCCGTACTGGCCATCCGAAGGGATGCCCATGGTGACCCATTTGCCGTTCGTGCCCAGCGCCCAGTCGCGCATGTGGTCGATGGCGGCGTTGGCGGCCGAAGCAGCCGAGGAGGACCCGCGCGCCTCGATGATGGCGGCGCCGCGTTTGCCAACGGTGGGCAGGAAGGTGTTGGCGTTCCATTCCTGGTCGTTGATCATGGTGGCGACGCTTTCACCCTTGATGGTGGCAAAACGGTAGTCGGCATACATGGTGGGCGAATGGTTGCCCCAGACAGTGAGTTTTTCGATGTCGGCCACGGCCTTGCCGGTTTTGGCGGCGAGCTGGCTGGCAGCGCGGTTGTGGTCCAGGCGCAGCATGGCGGTGAAGTTCTTGCGTGGCAGATCGGGCGCGCTTTTCATCGCGATGTAGGCATTGGTGTTGGCCGGGTTGCCGACCACCAGCACCTTGACATTGCGGCTGGCGACGGCGTTGAGCGCCTTGCCCTGGGCCGTGAAGATGGCGCCGTTGACGGCCAGCAGTTCGGCACGTTCCATGCCGGGGCCGCGTGGGCGCGAGCCGACCAGCAGCGCGTAGTCGGCATCCTTGAAGGCCGTCATCGGGTCGCCATGCGCGGTCATTTCGACCAGCAGCGGGAAGGCGCAGTCATCAAGCTCCATCATCACGCCCTTGAGCGCTTTCTGCGGGCCTTCGACCGGGACTTCCAGCAGTTGCAGGATCACCGGCTGGTCCTTGCCCAGCATTTCGCCGGAGG
>JAZKIE010000276.1:0-6150 GCA_040385025.1 Pseudomonadota bacterium
CCGGGCACTCCTCGTAAATCGAGTTCCACATCAGGCCGGTCAAAAACGCCGAGCTCGATGAGCCGTCGTAAATCGAGGTCACCGGTGTCTTGCCGCCGTTGCCCCACCAGGCGCGCGCGCGCGCCAACGCCTCCTTGTCGTCGCGTCCGGCGCAGATGCGTTCACCCACCCCGCTGGGGCCCAGGCCGGTGTGAATGTCTATCCAGGCCACACGCCGCGCAAAGCGCGCATGGGTCTGCAGCACCTGGCGCAGGGTCTGGTTGCTCCAGGTCGGCGCGGTGCCGCCGAAAAACAGCCCTTTGTCGAACTCGTGCTGGCCGCGTGTGATCGCCGCCTGGTAAGCGTCCATGCCGCGCTCCTGGATGTAGCGGTCTGTGGCCGCGACATTGGCTTCGGTCGGCGGCCACACCTCGGGCAGCAGCAGGGGCTGGATCTCCCGGTAGGCTTCGTTGACCGGCAGCGGCTGGGAGAAGTCGTGGAAGTTGCGGTTCAGGTCCACGTTTTCATGCGTGGTGCGCCGGACGTGCGAGAAACCATAGGGATTGAGCGCGTGGATGTACAGCACCGCCACGCCTTGTTCGCTGGCCTTGGCGCGCCATTCGGCGTCGCGCAGGGCAGCCACCTGCACACCCGAGCCGCAGTAACCCTCGACACCGTGGCAGGCGCTGCTGACGATCAGCAGCGCGCGCGCATCGGCCGGGCCGTCCCGCACCACGTCCATGGCCAGCACCTCGCCGTCGCGTCCCGCCTCGGGATGCAAATGCGTATCCACCGTCAACTCGGCAGCAGCGGCAGCTTCGAGGAATTTGGTACGGGCTTCGGCGTAACTTGTCGAAAAGACGTCGCTCACACCCCTCATGCGGCGTCCTTGGTCAGCCAGCTCTCGGCCAGCCGAACCCAGAAGGTCGCTCCCAGCGGAATCAGGTCGTCGTTGAAGTCATAACTCGGGTTGTGCAACATGCAGGGACCGCCACCGTGGCCGATTTCGCGGTGCGTGCCGTCGCCATTGGCAATAAAGGCATAACAGCCGGGCCGCGCCTGCAGCATGTAAGAAAAGTCTTCGCCGCCCATGGTCGGCTCCTGCGCAATCACATTGGCCTCGCCGACGATCTCGGCCATCACCTTGCGCGCGAACTCGGTTTCCTTCGCGTGGTTGATGGTCGGCGGGTAGTTGCGCACAAACTCGAACTCGCAGTCGGCCTCATGCGCGGCGCAGATGTTTTCGGCCACCTGTTTCATGCGTTTTTCGATCATGTCCAGCACTTCCAGCGTGAAGGTACGCACCGTGCCCTGCAGCTCGCAGCTGTCGGGGATCACGTTGGTGGCTTCGCCGGCATGGATCATGGTGACCGAAATCACGCCGGCATCGACCGGCTTCTTGTTGCGGCTGATGATGGTCTGGAAGGCCTGCACCATCTGGCAGGCCACCGGCACCGGGTCAATGCCGTTGTGCGGCAGCGCCGCATGGCCGCCCTTGCCGCGTATCGTGATCTTGAACTCGTTGGTCGAGGCCATCACCGGGCCGGCGCTGGCGGCAAACTTGCCGACCTGGGTGCCCGGCCAGTTGTGCATGCCGAACACCGCGTCCATGGGAAACTTGTCGAACAGGCCGTCCTTGATCATCTCGCGCGCGCCGCCGCCGCCCTCTTCCGCCGGCTGGAAGATCAGGTAGACCGTGCCGTCGAAGTTGCGGTTTTTCGCAAAGTGCTGGCCGGCCGCGAGCAGCATGGCGGTGTGGCCGTCGTGGCCGCAGGCGTGCATCTTGCCGGCGGTCTTGCTGGCATGCTCAAAGGTGTTGAACTCCTGCATGGGCAGTGCGTCCATGTCGGCGCGCAGGCCGATCGCGCGGCTGGACGTGCCGTTCTTGATGATGCCGACCACACCGGTGGTGCCCATGCCGCGATGGATGGGGATGCCCCACTCGGTGAGTTTTTGTGCCACCACGTCGGCGGTGCGCACTTCTTCAAAACACAGTTCCGGGTGGGCGTGAATGTCACGGCGCACGGCGGCAATGCCTGCGGCCTGGGTGACGATGGAGTCGATGATTTTCATGAAAACCTCTTGGTGGTCAGGGCCGCTGCGCATCCGCATCTGCGGATGGCTTTCGGACCCAAGGTTGGCTTCTGTAGTGCGCATAGTCTGCCAGATTTAGCAGGGGCACGTCGCCGCTGGAGTCGCCGTAGGCATGTAGGACGACAGGCTTTCGAATGCCGCGCTCCGCCAGCCAGGCCTGCAGGCGCCGCACCTTCTCTTCGCCGTGGCAATTGGGTGTGGCCATGCGCCCGGTGAGTGCACCGTTGCGGGTCTCCAGTTCGGTGCAGATCACACCGTCCACACCGAGCAAGCGCCCCACATCGTGTAAATAAATACCCGGCGAGGCACTCACAATCACACAACAATGGCCAAGCTGCTGGTGCCGGCGCAAGCGCGCCAGCAGGTCCGGCTGCCACTGCGCAGGCAGGTAGTCGCGCACAAAAGCCGCCGTCCATTGCGCAATGTCCGCGTCAGTGCGCCCCCTGAAGCTGACCTGCAGCAACCTCGCCTTGGCGCGGTGGTTGCGCATCAAGCGCAGCGCAAAGGCTGCCAGCCAGGGGCCACTGAACAACAGGGCCAACAGAAAACGCGGCCAGCCGAGTCCGCGCCACAGATAAGGCAGCAGCGTGTCGCTTCGTGTCAGCGTGCCATCGAAATCAAAGGCGGCGACTTCCACAGGCCCAGCGCTGCCGTCAGGCAACGCAGCTAGGGCTGGCATCGCACCTGGCCGCACAGGCGCTCGCAGAACGGGCAGCCTGTCATGGGCAGCCATTGCGGAATGTTGTAGAAACGTTTGTAAATCGTCGCCAGCACGCCCTCACGGTAAGCCGCGTAGTTGAAGCCCCGACCTTCGACCGCATAAAAAGGCACGCCGTCCTGCGCGTAGCTCAGCACCTGCACGCTGTCGAAATAGGGTTTGTAGTCGTCGAGCCGCGGCGCATCCATGCGGACGATGCGCACGGTTTTTCCCTGGTACAGCGAAAAGTCCACCAGCATGTCGTCCTGCCGCGCATGGAAGTTGCCGGGACCGAACACCGGCACATACTGGCGTAGCGTGTAGCCGTAGATGGAGGCCGGCGTGTAGGCGCTGGCCATCAGCACCACGCCGGGCGTGGCCACTTGCGCCAGCATCTCGCCGGTTTTGTAGCTGCGGATGATTTGCGGATACAGCTTGGTATCTTTCCAGTCACCCAGCGATGTCGCGTACAAGCCGACCACGGCCATCACATGCAGACCGGCAAACAAGGCCATGCCCAACGCGCAGGCCCTGAGCTTTTCCTTGGGCAGGGCCAGGGCCAGCAAGGCAAAACCAAACGGGTAAAAAGACAGCACCCAGTGCAGGCCCACCACTTTCCTGAAAGACAGCAGCGCAAAAAACAGCAGCGGCACCACCACCAGACAGGCCAGCAGGCGCTGCTGGCGCGAGGTGGCGGCCAGCGCGCTGCGCTGCCGCCAGGCCAGCCAGGCCGCCGCCGGCGTGATGAGGTAGGCCATCATCGCCAGGTAGAGCAGCGGCTTGTTCCAGGCAAAGGCCTCGCCCTGGTTGCGGTTGTAGACGTTGAACATGATGTTCGACCAGCCATGCGACATGTTGTAAGCGATGTTGATGGCCGGCCCCGGCAGCGCGCACAGCACCAGCAAGGCAAAAGCATGCCAGCGCTCGCGCCGGTACAGCGCGAAATAAACCAGGTAGCTCAGGCCCAGCACCACCGAGAAATACTTGGACAAAAAGGCGCAGCCCAGACACAGGCCGGCCAGGGCGTACTGGATCCAGGCGCTGCGGTCCAGTCGCTCGCGCCGCTCGGCGCGCAACACCAGCGCGACGGACAACACCGACCAGAAAATCAGCGGCGTGTCGGTGGTGATCAGGGTGTTGAGCCAGTTCAAGGGCGCGAGCCAGAAAAACAGCACCGCCCAGGCCGCGCGCTCCCGGCCCAGGGGAGCCAGCGCCCAGCCGACCAGCCCGCCGAGCACCAAGGGCAGCAGCACCACCGGCAAGCGGATGGACCAGAGGGTGTCGCCCAGCGTCGCACGCATCAGCGCAATCAACCAGCCGACCATGGGCGGGTGATCGTAATAACCCCAGTCCGGGTAGACGCCCCACCAGTAGAAAAAAGCCTCGTCACCGGTGATCGGGAAAGTCACGGCAATCCACAGGCGCAGCGCCAGCGACAGCAGGCCGGCGGCGACCAGCCAGCCGGTGATGGAAACAGAAGCGGCCGCAGCCTTCAGGCGTGAATACATGGGGAGAGGTTTATCTGAAACTGATGTCTTTGCGAATGGCGGCACTATAGACCAGTGCCAGCGCGCCCAGGGCCACAGCCAGCCAGAGCGTCACCAGGCGCACCTGCACCGTGATGCCCAGCGCAAGACCTGCGCTGGCGCCGTGGGCCACCAGCAAGGCCGTCAAAATCGCCTCCATGCCACCGAGCCCGGCCGGCAGCAAGGACAAGGCGCCACCCACCATGGCAAGCGCATAAAAACCGGTGGCCTCCGGCACTGTCAAGGACACCCCGGCCTCGCGGCACAGCAGCCAGACCGCCACGCCTTGCGCCGCCCAGGCGACCAGGCTCAAGCTCAGCCACAGCAGCGGACGGTTCTCCAGGCAAGTCCAGGCCTCGCGCAACCAGGCAAAACGCAGCAACAATTTATGGCGAAAGCGGAACAGCAGCGAAAAAACCACCAGTGCCGCCATCACGGCGAGCCCCGCCAGGCCCAGCAGCAGTTGCGGCCCGGCCAGGCCAGCCAGCCACCACGCCACCGGCAGACACAGCAGCAGCAGGCTGAGCAGGTCGGCCAGGCGTTCGGCGCCGAAAATGGCGAGGCTTTGCGTGGCGCTCAAGGGCTTGCGTGCCAGCAACAGGCCGCGCGCCGCCTCGCCGACATTGCCGGGCGTCGGCGTGAAGGTGTAACCCGCCAGGTAGAGCCGGAGCGCCTCGGTGATTTTCATCGGCCGGCCGTAATGTGCCATCCAGAGGCGCCAGCGCAGGCCGCGCAACAGGTAGTTGAGCAGGCACAAGGCGATGGCCTGCGCACCGGCCAGCGAGCCCAGGGCTTGCAGCGTGGCCAGCGGGCTGCTGCCCCCGAACACGGCCAGCACCACGGCATACACCGTGGCGGCCGCGCCCATCACCAGCAGCAAAGGTTTGAGCGGCAGACGGCCCGCCGGCCGGCCGGGCAGGCTCAAAAGCGGTGCCCCAGAAATACAAACAGCCAGGCCGCCAGCGCCAGCAGGATCCAGGGGTCGCGCAGCAGGTCGCGCGAAACGTCTTCACCGCGCCCGCGGTGCACCTGGTAGGCATAACGCAGCATGGCAAACACCACAATCGGCACGGTGTAAAGCAGGCGGTCGCCGTGCTGGCGCTGGGCGTCGGCACTGGCGGCAAACAGGCCGTAGGTCATCAGCGAAGCGGTCATGGTCACCGCCATGAAAATGTCCAGCAGGGCCGGCGGGTAGTGCTCCAGCACGGCGCGCTGGTCGGCCTCGTCATGAAAACTTTCGGCCTTGCGTTTGGAAAAACCGAGGAACAGCGCCACAAACAGGCCGGCCAGCAGCAGCCAGCGCGAGGGCGGAATGCCGACCGCCAGCGTGCCTGCCAGCAGCCTGAGCATGAACCCCGAGGCGATGATGGTGACATCGACCACCGGCACATGCTTGAGGCGCCAGGAGTAGGCCAGGTTCATCGCGACATACATGCCCAGCAGCACCAGCAGCCTGGTGTTGCCCGCGGCCAGAGCCAAACCCAGCGCCAGCAGCACAGCCGCCAGGCCCAGCGCCGCGCCGGGCGGCACCGCGCCACTGGCCAGCGGCCGCAGGCGCTTGACCGGATGACGGGCATCGGCCGCGCGGTCGTGCCAGTCGTTGAGGATGTAGACCAGGCTGGAAAAACAGCAGAAAGCCGCAAAGGCGTTGAGCACCGTCAGCGCCAGCGGCCCGTTGTTCCAGGACTCGCTGAACATCAGCCCGGCGAACACAAAGGCGTTCTTGAGCCATTGGTGGGGGCGCATCAGGGTGACGAGGCTGAGCAACAGGCGCATGGGCAGTGGGCAGAACGGGTGGGTGCCGGCGCATGGGGCACGGCCGGTCGGCTTCAAGCATAACTGACATGGCCCGCT
>JAZKIE010000277.1:0-2584 GCA_040385025.1 Pseudomonadota bacterium
GTGCAGATTGTTTCGGGGCAGTCCCACACCGTGCTGGCCGCCTGCGACGTGACCCTGATCGCGAGCGGCACGGCGACACTGGAAGCGGCCCTGTACAAACGCCCCATGGTGATCGCCTACAACATGAACTGGCTCTCCTGGCAGATCATGCGGCGCAAGAAGCTGCAGCCCTGGGTCGGCCTGCCTAACATCCTCTGCCGGGACTTTGTGGTGCCCGAGCTGCTACAGGAGGCTGCCACGCCACAAGCCCTGGCCGCTGGCGTGATGCAGTGGCTCGATGCGAAAATCTCGGCACCCGAAAAAATCCTTGCTCTGGAACAACGATTTACAAAGCTGCATGAGGAATTGCAGCGTGATACCGCGAAAATAGCCACTGATGCGATCCAGAACATTCTTGCAGGCTGAACAGGTCATGCTCTCCTGGGACACGCCGGGCCTGTGGGCCGGCGTGGACGAGGCGGGCCGCGGGCCGCTGGCCGGTCCGGTGGTGGCCGCTGCCGTCATCCTGGACGACCTGCAGCCCATCAAGGGCCTGGCCGACTCCAAGGTGCTGACCGCGCTGCGCCGGGAAAAACTGTACGACGAAATCCGCGCCAAGGCCCTGTGCTGCTCGATTGCCATGGCCACGGTGGAAGAAATCGACAGCCTCAACATCCTGCAGGCCACCATGCTGGCGATGAAACGCGCGGTTGAAGGCCTGCGCCTGAAACCAGTGAAGGTGCTGATCGATGGCAACCGGATTCCGACCTTGAGCATCCTGGCCGAAGCCATCGTCAAGGGCGATGCACGGGTGCCGTCCATTTCTGCGGCCTCCATCCTGGCCAAGGTGCACCGTGACCGCTGGTGCGAGCAGTTCCATCTGGAGTATCCGCAATACGGCTTTGCCGGCCACAAGGGTTACGGCACGGCTGAACACCTCGCGGCCCTGCGCGAACATGGCGCCTGCCCGCAGCACCGCCGTTCCTTCAGCCCTGTCGCCGAGGTTTTGCGTTGAGCGCTGGCGCACCGGTTCTGGTGACCTCGCGTGACAACACGCTGCTCAAGGACTTGCGCAAACTCTCGCAGGACAACACGGCCTACCGCAAGCAGGGCCGCGTCTGGCTCGAAGGCGACCATCTGTGTCGTGCGGCCATGGCCAGGGGCCTGAAGCCCGCCGTGGGCGTTTTTTGTGAGTCTTTTTGGCCTGTAGCTCCCGCCGAATGGGCGCAGGCAGCTATCAAAACCATAGTGATTCCGGATTCGCTGATGGCCGACATCAGCGGTCTGGAATCCCCGGCACGCATGGGTTTTGTGCTGGACCTGCCTGCGCCGGCCGCATTGGCGCCAAGCGCTGCATCCTTGATCCTGGACCGGGTGCAGGACGCTGGAAATGTCGGTTCCATGCTGCGCAGCGCCGCGGCCTTTGGTTTCAGCCAGGTGCTGGCGCTGAAGGGAACGGCCGCCTTGTGGTCGCCCAAGGTGCTGCGCGCCGGCATGGGTGCACATTTCGCGTTGCAGCTGATCGAAGGACTGGCACTTGAGGACCTCGACGCACTGACGGTGCCAGTGCTGGTCACCAGCTCCCACCATGGGAGTTTTCTGCACCAGGAGTCCCTGCCCATGCCCTGCGCCTGGGCCATGGGCCACGAAGGGCAGGGCGTCGGCGAAGAACTGATGGCCCGGGCCAGCCGGAAGGTGCGGATTGACCAGCCGGGCGGCGAGGAGTCGCTCAATGTGGCTGCCGCGGCCGCAATCTGTCTGTACGCCAGTTCGCTGTCCCTGGTCAGGCCCTGAGCAGATCGGACTCGTCTTGGCAGCCTGTCATGCCACAAACGCATAAAGCCGGCGTCGTCCGCAAGCTATAATCAGTGGCTTTTCAAAACACAGTTTCGCCCAGCGCATACCAAGCCAACCCCCTCACAAAAGCAACCCGCAAGAGTCTTACCGAGACGTTCTTGTGCACGCTTGGGCGAACCGTAACCCATCCGGAGAACCCAGTGCTTTTGTCTCTACAGGGAAAATCAGGAAGAAGCCCGCACGCCATCCTGGCGCTTGCAGACGGCACCGTCTTTCTCGGCAATTCCATCGGGGCCCCAGGCTCCACCGTCGGTGAAGTGGTGTTCAACACCGCCATGACCGGTTACCAGGAAATCCTGACCGACCCGAGTTATTGCCAGCAAATCGTCACGCTGACCTACCCGCATATTGGCAACTACGGCATCAACGCCGAAGACGTGGAAGCCGAGAAGGTTCATGCCGCCGGCCTGATCATCAAGGACTTGCCGCTGCTGGCCTCGAACTTCCGCATGGACATGACCTTGACCGAGTACCTGGTCAAGGAAAACACCGTCGCCATCGCTGGCCTGGACACGCGTCAGCTGACGCGCCATCTGCGCACACAGGGCGCGCAAAACGGCTGCATCCTGGCGCTGGCTGCAGGCGAAGAAATCACCGAGGCCGCCAAAGACAAGGCCATTGCCGCAGCCAAGGCTGCGCCCAGCATGGCCGGCCTGGACCTGGCCAAGGTGGTTTCGGTCAAGCAAACCTACGAGTGGACGCAGACCGAGTGGAAACTGGGCGCGGGTTATGGCGTGCAGATCACGCC
>JAZKIE010000278.1:0-1922 GCA_040385025.1 Pseudomonadota bacterium
ATGTACCTGGGCGACCTGATCGAGTTTGGCGCGACCGAAGACCTGTTCTTCAAGCCCAAACGCAAGGAAACAGAAGACTACATCACCGGCCGTTTCGGCTGATCAGGAGCGCACCATGCCCGAAAAACATTTGTCCACCCAGTTCGACAGCGAACTCAACGGCGTTTCCTCACGCGTGATGGAGCTCGGCGGTCTGGTCGAGTCGCAGATTCGTCTGGCGATTCACGCCTTGTCGCAGTTCAGTGCCGAGACCGCCAACCAGGTCATCGAAACCGAGGCCCGGGTCAATGCGATGGAAGTCGACATCGACCGCGACCTGTCGTCCATCATCGCGCGGCGCCAGCCGACAGCGCGCGACCTGCGCCTCCTGATTGCAATTTCCAAAACCACGGCCAACCTCGAACGTGCTGGCGACGAGGCTGAAAAGATCGCCCGCATGGTCAAGTCCATCATTGAAAGCGGCGCCTCGCGTGCCTTGCCGGCTTCCGAGCTGACGGTGGCGGCCGAGCTGGCCTCCGGCCTGCTGCGCAAGGCACTGGATGCCTTTGCGCGGCTGGACACGGCGGTGGCGGTGTCCATCCTCAAGGAGGACGACCTGATTGACCAGGAGTTCGACGGTTTTGTGCGCAAGCTCATCACCTACATGATGGAAGATCCGCGGACCATTTCCCCGAGCCTGGACCTGCTGTTCGTCGCCAAGGCGATCGAACGTGTCGGCGACCATGCCAAAAACATCGCCGAGTTCATCATCTACATCGTCAAGGGCGCCGACGTGCGGCACACGCCGATGGAGCAGATCGAGTCCGCTGTAAAGTAAAGTTGAATGAAACACCAGCCACGCATTCTCATCGTCGAAGACGAACCCGCCATCGCCGAGTTGATCGCGGTCAATCTCACGCATGGTGGCTTCACACCGGTGATCGCCGGCGACAGCGTGGCCGCGCAGCGTGAGCTTGATGCGGTGCTGCCCGACGCCATTCTGCTGGACTGGATGCTGCCTGGGCAAAGTGGCCTGGCGCTGGCGCGACACCTGCGCAAGGAGCCGCGCACCAAGGCGATTCCCATCCTCATGCTGACGGCCCGAGGCGACGAGCCCGACAAGGTGGCTGGCCTGGATGCGGGCGCCGACGACTACATCACCAAGCCCTTCTCGACGCAGGAACTGCTGGCACGCATACGCGCGGTGCTGCGCCGGCGCGCGCCGGAGTCGGTCAACGACAGTGTCACCGTTGGCGAGTTGCTGCTGGATGCCGGGACGCACCGCATCTTCTACCAGGGTCAGGAACTCAAACTCGGTCCGACCGAGTTCAAGCTGCTGCACTACCTGATGAAACACGCGGAGCGCGTGCACAGCCGGGGCACCTTGCTCGACAAGGTCTGGGGCGACCATGTGTTCATTGAAGAGCGTACCGTCGATGTCCATGTCAAACGATTGCGCGAAGCGCTGGGCACGGCCGGGGTGATGGTGGAAACCGTCCGGGGTGCGGGCTATCGGCTGACCTCGCTGGCATCTGCGGGTGTACTTGCTGCGGCACAATCCCGTTCATGATCAATCGCTGGGTGGTTTTTGCAGCCTGTCTGCTGCTTGGTTCCGGCGTGGGCTGGTGGCTGGCCGGCAAAGATGGCATCGAGCCTGGCTTGTTGCTGGCCGGATTTTCCTGGCTGTTGCTGGATACCCTGCAAATTGCCCGCCTGCTGAAATGGCTGCGAAGCGAACAAAACGCCGATGTGCCGGGCGTGACGGCGAACATGACGAGTGTCCCCGGGGGCGTCTGGGGCGATGTGGCGGACCGGATGCGGCGCTTGCTGAAAAACCGCGACCGTCAATACCAGGAAAGCCAGGCACGCCTCAATGAATTTTTGTCGGCCATGCAGGCTTCACCGAACGGGGTGGTGCTGCTCGATGCGCAAGGACGGATCGA
>JAZKIE010000279.1:0-5388 GCA_040385025.1 Pseudomonadota bacterium
ACGATGTGCAGCTCGGTGCAACCGGTGTGCGCCCATTCCTTTTCGACCAGCGCTTTCGGGATCACGCCGATCACGCGGCCGCCGGCCGCCAGCGTGGCGTCGGCCACGATGCCCATCAGGCCGTTGCGCCCGCCGCCGTAGACCAGCTGGCCGCCATGGCCGCCTATCCAGGTGCCGACCGCGCGCGCGGTGTCGGCAAAGACCGGGTCTGCGCCGGGGCGCGAGCCGCAATACACGCAGAGCGAAAACGCCGGCGTCATGCCACGAACCGCTGGAACAGCGCAAGCGCCCAGGTGCCGGCGCACAGCAGCAGGCTCAGCAGCACGGCGGCGCTGCCCATGTCCTTGGCGCGTTTGGACAAATCGTGCCATTCAGGGCCGATGCGGTCGATGGCGGTCTCGATGCCGGTGTTGAGCAGTTCGATGATCATCACCAGGATGACCGAGCCCGCCAGCAGCACGGTTTCCACCCAGCTTCGGCCCAGCCAGAAAGCCGCAGGCAGCAGCACCAGCGAGGCGATGGCCTCCTGCCGGAAGGCGGTTTCGTGCCAGCCGGCGCGCAGGCCGGCCACCGAGTAGCCGAGCGCGTGCCAGACGCGGTTCAGGCCCTTGCGGTCCTTCTGGGGGTTGACGGGGGAGGCCGGCGCGGGATGGGCGGCATCGGGAACGTGGAAGGAGGCAGTGTCAGGCATCCGGCGATTGTGGCCCGGCTCTGTGGCAGTTTGATGTGAAGCCTGCATGCCGGGCCCGCCTCAGGCCGCTTTGGGCGGTTTGCCAGCCGGCAGACTGGTGACCAGACGGGTGCCCGCGATGGCGTCGTGCCAGAACTGCTGGTCGGGATGGAAGCGCGCCAGAATCGCCCAGATCGGCACCCAGCCCAGGGCCAGCACGGCGGCTTCACGGCCGGGCAGACCCAGCGCCCAGCTGACGGCCAGCGGCGGCAAAAACCACAACCAGCTCAATACATAACGCAGCAAGGCGCGTGTTTGGGTGATGGGCGCCCCCTGCCTGTCCACCACGCGGATGTTCCAGGTTTTCATGGCCAGGGTCTGGCCTTTGGCCCAGAACCAGACAAAGTAGATCCCGAAAATAACAAACAAAAAGGCTTGCAGCGCATGGCGGTTGTCCAGCGCATTGCGGGTCTGGCTCAGGGTGCCGAACAGGTAGCCGGCGATGAAGACCACGCCGAACATCAGCAGGCCTTCATACATCCAGCAGGCCATGCGCCTGCGCAGCGACGGTGTAACAGCTTGGGAAACCGAATTTACTATCAATTTTGTAGCGACCAGGTGAGGGCGGATAGGGGCTACAGCACGAATTGACCCAACAAATGGGGCACGCCGCGCGGCATGCGGCCCTTCAAACCTACTGGGGCTGAGCCGGTGTGCCGTGTGGGCTGGCTGGTGTGGCGGCGGGCGCCAGACCGGGCGGGGTGTCAATCGACTGCGAAACCGCAATTTTAGGCGCAGCTTTGGCTTTGGCCTGATCTGCCGCCGAAGGAATGGTGGCCAGTTTCTGCTTGGCCACGGGTTTGGAGGCTGGCGCTGCACCAACCGGCCTGGCCGGCGCCTTGTCGGCCAGTTTTTGTTTTTCTTCGGTGCTGAGCGACTGGTAAGCCTCCCACTTGGCTTTTTTCTCTTCAGCCGTCAGCTCTTTGGACAATTCCTTGGTTTTTGCAAAATTCAGGCGGGCCTGGGAGCGCTGCTGGGGGCTCAGGGCCACCCATTCCTTCATGCGGCCCTGCATCTTGACCTGCTCTTCAGGCGGCAGCCCACGGTAGCTACGGGCCATTTCGAGCCACTTGCGCTTGTGGCTCTCGCTCAGGGACGGCCAGGCCGCTGCCAGCGGTGCAAGCACTTCACGTTGGGCCGGGCTCAATTCCACCCATGCTGGCCCGGAAAAAGCCTGGACCACGGTTTTGGCCGGTGGCGCCGCTGGTACAGCTGCGGGTGTGACAGTCTGGGCCGTGGACACAGCCGAGGCCGCCACCAAAAGCAGCAGAGCCCACCGGCCAGCCGGCCTCGAACGCTTGTTGCCGGACAGGCAAAACACGTCGTCAGCTGGGAGGGTTGGCGCAGTCATGGATACGGGTGTTGGCGGGTTCAGCCGTGACAAACGGCAGGCTTAAAGCGTTGCTTTGAGGAATTGCACAAAGCCGGGGTCGGAAAAAGCATCCGGCGGCAGTTCGTCGGTCAGCAGGGCTGAGTCCACCTCGGCCAGTTCCTGCACCAGCTTGTCGGTTTGCAGCGAGCTGATGGCCAACAGGCCCACGACCAGGGCGATCAGCGGCAGGATGGAGCCGATCCGGCTCCACAGGCTGAAACCTTCGTCCGAGCCCCAGGTCAGGGTGGAGCCCATGCTGGCTGTGGCACTGACGGGCGCAGTCTGTACTTTGGCGATTTTGCGAGCTGCAACGGCCTGGGCGCGTGCGGCGCGCAGGCGTTCAGAGATGTCGTAAGGCAGGTCGGCGGTGCCGGCAGACAGGTAGGAAGCGGTTTTCAGGCCGTAGCGGTCTTGCAGGATGTCGGTGCGGTTTTGCGGTGAGCGGTTCATAGTTTGATTCCCCTGGCGGCCAAAGCTTTACTGAGTGCATGGACGGCTCGCGAACAATGCGTTTTCACGCTACCTTCGGAACAACCCATGGCAGCAGCCGTTTCAGCCACGTCCATTTCCTCCCAGTAACGCATGAGAAAGGCTTCCCGTTGACGGCCGGGCAGCTCCTTGATCTCCAATTCGATTTCTCGCAAGATTTGAGCCCGTTCCGTGGCGTCCTGGGCGCTCTCAGTTCCCTCTGAGTTGGTGGAGGACTCTAAAGTTTCAAGCAAATCGAAATCTCCGTCGTCACCGGCGGATTCGAAGTCGCTCATGTTGGAAAACAGCGCGTTGCGGGTCTTGCGGCGGCGGAACCAGTCCAGCGTGGTGTTGGACAGGATGCGCTGGAACAGCATGGGCAGCTCGGCGGCAGGCTTGTCGCCGTAGTGGTGCGCCAGCTTCATCATGCTGTCCTGAACAATGTCGAGCGCCGCCTCGTCGTCCCGAACGTGGTAAACGCTGCGCTTGAAAGCGCGTTTTTCAACGCTTTTCAGGAAGTCGGAAAGTTCTTGTTCGGTTGCCAACGGTTGATTTCCGGTTTGTCCCGGCGCTGTCCTTGTTTTTACTTGTTGCCGGCCGCTCGGGGGAGCGGCCAGCCCGACAGGCCTTGTGCCAGTGATGCTCACCGGCAGCAAAATTATCGCATCAAGCACCACTTGGCCGGACTTTATTGCTGCCCGCGTCTGTGCGCCGGCCCGTGCCCTATAATTCTGCTTGCAATTCAAACAGCAAACGGGTCATGACCCGGCGGTTTATGTTTCCGCCCATGGTTTTGGCCTCAAGTCTCGACGCTACTCCACAAGAGTCGGTGAAGAGGCACCCAAGGTATTTCGTTAGAGAAATTCACAAAGGTTCATCATGGAAATCACAAAGGCCGAACTCGCTTCGGCAGCGGCGGCAGCTTCTGCCCCTTCACACCCGCAAGAACTCCGCGGCGCGGAAATCCTCATCAAGGCCCTGCAGGCCGAGGGCGTCAAACACGTCTGGGGTTATCCGGGCGGCGCTGTCTTGCACATCTACGACGCTTTTTACAAGCAGGAAACGATTCAGCACGTGCTGGTGCGCCATGAACAGGCCGCGGTGCATGCCGCTGACGGTTATGCGCGCGCCACGGGTGAGGTCGGCGTGGCGCTGGTCACTTCGGGTCCCGGTGTGACCAATGCGGTCACCGGTATTGCCACGGCCTACATGGACAGCATCCCAATGGTCATCATCACCGGCCAGGTGCCGGTTGCGGCGATCGGCCTCGATGCCTTCCAGGAATGCGACACCGTTGGCATCACGCGCCCCATTGTCAAGCACAACTTCCTGGTCAAGGATGTGCGGCAGATGGCTGAAACCCTGAAAAAGGCTTTCCATATCGCGCGCAGCGGCCGGCCCGGCCCGGTGGTGGTGGACATTCCCAAGGATGTGTCTTTCAACAAGACGATGTATGCCGGCTACCCGCAAACCGTCGAAATGCGCTCCTACAACCCGGTGCGCAAGGGCCACGGCGGGCAGATCCGCAAGGCCTTGCAGTTGCTGATGACGGCGAAGCGGCCTTACATCTACACCGGCGGCGGCGTGCTGCTGAGCAATGCCTCGCAGGAGTTGCGTACGCTGGTGGACATGCTGGGCTACCCCTGCACCAACACGCTGATGGGCTTGGGCGCTTATCCGGCCAGCGACAAAAAGTTTCTCGGCATGCTGGGCATGCACGGGACCCTGGAAGCCAACAACGCGATGCAGAACTGCGACGTGCTGCTGGCCGTCGGCGCGCGTTTTGACGACCGCGTGATTGGCAACCCGAAACACTTTGCGCAGAACGAACGCAAGATCATCCACATCGACATCGACCCGTCCAGCATCTCCAAGCGCGTCAAGGTGGACATCCCCATCGTTGGTGACGTGAAAGACGTGTTGACGGAACTGATCGCCATGATCCGTGAGTCTGGCCTGAAGCCCGACGGTGATGCCCTGGGTGGCTGGTGGGAAACGATTGAAGGCTGGCGCCAGCGCGACTGCATGAAATACAGCCTGGGCAAGGGCGATGTGATCAAGCCGCAGTATGTGGTGGAGACGCTCTGGAACATGACCAAGGACGCTGATACCTACATCACGTCTGATGTGGGCCAGCACCAGATGTGGGCGGCGCAGTACTACAAGTTCGACGAGCCGCGTCGCTGGATCAACTCGGGCGGCCTGGGCACCATGGGTGTCGGCATACCGTACGCCATGGGCATCAAGCTGGCCAAGCCTGACAGCGAGGTGTATTGCATCACCGGTGAAGGTTCGGTGCAGATGTGCATCCAGGAACTGTCAACCTGCCTGCAGTACAACACGCCGATCAAGATCGTGTCGTTGAACAACCGCTACCTGGGCATGGTGCGGCAGTGGCAGGAAATCGATTACGAAGGCCGTTACAGCAGCAGCTACATGGACGCCTTGCCGAATTTCGTGAAACTGGCCGAGGCCTACGGGCATGTCGGCATGCTGATCGAAAAACCGCAGGACGTCGAGCCGGCGCTGCGCGAGGCGCGCAAGCTCAAGGACCGCACGGTGTTCATGGACTTCCGCACCGATCCCACCGAGAACGTGTTCCCGATGGTCAAGGCCGGCAAGGGCATCACCGAAATGCTGCTCGGGTCCGAAGACCTGTAAGCGGCGCGCACCATTTTTTCAACCGTCACCTGACGAATCTATTGTTTGCCGAGCCTGTGCATTACCGTGCACAGGGGAGGGCAGCGAAAAGAGGAATCTTTATATGAAACACATCATTGCAGTTTTGCTGGAAAACGAGCCGGGCGCTCTTTCCCGC
>JAZKIE010000280.1:0-4070 GCA_040385025.1 Pseudomonadota bacterium
GCCATGCTGGTGATCCTGAACCTGCCGCTGATCGGCATCTGGATCAAGCTGCTGACCATTCCCTACCGCCTGTTGTTTCCGGCGATTGTGTTGTTCTGCGCGATTGGTGTGTATTCGACCAACAACAACACCTGGGACATCTGGATGGTGGCGATTTTTGGTGTCATCGGCTACATCTTCATCAAGCTGGGTGCGGAGCCCGCCCCCCTGCTGCTGGGCTTTATCCTGGGCCCGATGATGGAAGAAAACCTGCGCCGTGCGCTGCTGCTCTCGCGGGGTGACTGGAGCGTGTTTGTGACGCGTCCGATCTCCGCGGGTTTGCTTGCCGTCGGTGCGTTGCTGCTGGTGATTGTGTTGTTGCCGGCGGTGAAGAACAAGCGGGAAGAGGCCTTTGTCGAGGACTGATGTCCTGCATCGCCAAAAAAAGGCGCCCTCGGGCGCCTTTTTTCATGCACCGGGGCCGGCTGTTGCAATGCACCCGTGTCCCCGCCAAATGCCAAAATCGTTCACAATCTCCCGGATGAAACGTATACATATTATTTGTGCGGCCCTGGCTGTGGCCACGGCCTTTTCAGCGTCCGCGCAGACGGCGTCGGGCGGTGGGGCGTATCCCAACAAGCCGATCCGCATGATCGTGCCGTTTCCAGCGGGTGGCGCGACCGACATCCTGGCGCGTGCGCTGTCGCAAAAGCTCGGCGAAAAAATCGGTCAGACCGTGGTGGTGGACAACCGGCCCGGCGCCGGCGGCACCATAGGCGCGGACGCGGCGTCCAAAGCGGCGCCCGATGGTTACACGCTGCTGCTGGCGACTTCCAGCACACACAGCATAGGCCCCGCCATCAACCCGAAGATCCCTTACAACGCCGAGACGGATTTCACCCCGATTGCCTACGTGGCCAGTTCGCCCAACATCGTGCTGGTGCCCAATACTTCGCCGGCCAGAAACATGAGCGAGTTCATGGCCCATGCGCGTAAAAATCCGGGGCAACTGAACTACGCCTCCAGCGGCAACGGCACCATCGTGCACCTGACCACCGAGTACTTCAAGGCGCAGTCCAACACCTTCATTCTTCACATTCCCTACCGCGGCACGGCGCTGGCCATGCCGGACCTGATCAGCGGAAAGCTCGATGTGCTGTTTGACTCTTTTGTCACCGGCATGCCGCATGTCAAGGATGGCAAGCTGCGCGCCCTGGGGGTGACCAGCCTCAAACGCACGGCGCTGGCTCCGGATCTGCCGACGGTGTCCGAAAGCCTGCCGGGCTTCGAGTCGGTGACCTGGTTTGGTGTCTATGGCCCCAAGGGCCTGAATGCCGAGCTGACTGCCCGCGTGAACCAGGCGGTGAATGCGGCGCTGGCTGACACCGACGTCAAGGACCGTTTCGCACGGCTGGGTGCCGAGCCCACCGGCGGCACGCCACAGGCCTTTGCCACGATGGTCAGGGCCGACAACGCCAAGTGGAAAAAAATCATTTCAGAGCGCAAGATCACCACTGAGTGACCGTGCACACGGTGTCTGACCAGGCACCGCTCACTTTTCAAGCAACCATGAACTTCAATTACGACAACCCCTATACCTCCACCCGGCTTCCGCTTTTCGCGCGCAATGTGGTGTCCACCTCCCATCCGCTGGGCGCGCAGGCCGGCCTGCGCATGCTGCTCAAGGGCGGCAATGCGGTAGATGCAGCGATTGCGGCGGCGGCAGCGATGACGCTTGTCGAGCCGGTCAGCAACGGGCTGGGCAGCGATGCCTTTGCGCTGATCTGGGACGGCAAGGAGCTGCACGGACTCAATGCTTCCGGCCGGGCGCCGCAGAGCTGGACGCCGGATTACTTTAAAAAGAAATACGGCGCCGACGCGCAAACGCCGCCCAAGCGCGGCATGGACTCCGTCAGCGTACCCGGCGCGGTGGCGAGCTGGGTGGCGATGAGCGAGCGTTTCGGCAAGCTGCCGTTTGCCGACCTGATGGAGCCCGCCATTGAAATCGCCGAGCGCGGTTACCTGCTGCCGCCGGTGGTGCAGCAAAAATGGGCGGCGGCGACCGATGAGCTGAAAGGCCAGCCGGGTTTTGCACAGTCCTTTCTGCCCTGGGGACGCGCGCCGAATGTGGGCGAGCTGTTCCAGTTCAAGGCGGCGGGCAAGGCCTTGCGCGCGATTGCGCAGAGCAAGGGTTCGGCCTATTACGGCGGCGAGATTGCCCGGGCCATCGAAAAATTTTCCGCGCAAAACGGTGGCAGCCTCACCGCGAAAGATTTTGAAAATTACAAGCCGGAGTGGGTCAAACCGATTGGCAAGGACTACCGTGGCTACACCCTGCACGAGATTCCGCCGAACAGCCAGGGCATTGCCGCGCTGATTGCGCTGGGCATCCTGGACAAGTTCGACGTGGCCGGCTTGCCGGTTGATGGCGTTGATTCCCAGCATCTGCAGATCGAGGCCATGAAGCTGGCTTTTGCCGATGTCTACAAATATGTGGCCGAGCCATCGTCCATGGCGGTGACGGTCGATCAAATGCTCGATGACGCCTACCTGGCATCGCGTGCCAAACTCATCGACATGAAAAAAGCCCAGGACTTTGGCGCTGGCAATCCGGTCAAGGGCGGCACGATTTACCTGACCGCTGCGGACGAAAACGGCATGATGGTCAGCTTCATCCAGAGCAACTACATGGGTTTCGGCTCGGGCTGCGTCGAGCCGGAGTTCGGCATCAGCCTGCAAAACCGCGGCCATGCCTTCAGCCTGCAGCCAGGCGCCAACCAGGTCGCGCCGGGCAAGCGGCCTTTCCACACCATCATTCCGGCTTTCCTCACCAAAGATGGCCAGGCGGTGATGTCGTATGGCGTGATGGGCGCCAACATGCAGCCGCAGGGCCACATGCAGACGCTGGTGCGCATGCTCGACTACCGGCAAAGCCCGCAGGTGGCTTGCGATGCACCGCGCTGGCGCTACAACGCGGGTCTGGAGATCAACGTCGAATCGGCCATGAACAAGGCCACCGTGCAGGGGCTGGCCGAGCGGGGCCACCGCATGGAAGTGATCAACGATTCCTACCAGGACTTCGGCGCCGGCCAGTTCATCTGGCGCGCCGGCGACCCCAAGGTCGAAGGCTATGTCGCGGCCAGCGATGCGCGGCGCGATGGCCAGGCCGTCGGTTTCTAAATCATCGCCTTGTCTGACATCTCAGAGCAAAAACCACCTCCAGCCCATGTCCAGCGGGCGCCAGCAGCTACTAAAAGCATAGCGACCGGGTTGCTGCTGGCGACCCTGGGCGCGATCTTTTTCAGCGGCAAGGCGATCATCGTCAAGCTGGCCTACCGTTACGGCGTCGATGCCGTCACGCTGATCATGTACCGCATGCTGTTTGCGTTGCCGATCTTCGCGCTGATGGCCTGGTGGGCCAGCCGGGGCAAGGCGGCGCTCACGCGCAAGGACTGGCTGGGCGTGCTCTGGCTGGGTTTCACCGGTTATTACCTGGCGAGTTTTCTCGACTTCGCCGGCCTGGCCTACATCACTGCGTCGCTGGAGCGGCTCATCCTTTACCTCAACCCGACGCTGGTGCTGTTGCTCGGACTGGTGCTTTACCGCAGACCGGTCACCCGGCTGCAAATCATCGGCATGGCGATCAGCTACGCCGGTGTGGTGCTGGTGTTCGGCCAGGAAGTCACGCTGAGCGGGCCTGACACCGCCTGGGGCGCCTTGCTGGTGATTCTGAGCGCCGTCAGTTATGCGCTCTACCTGGTCTACAGCGGCGAAATGGTCAAACGCCTGGGCGCCCTGCGGCTGGTCGGCCTGGCCAGCACCGTGGCCTGCCTGTGCTGCCTGCTGCAGTTTGTGCTGCTCAGGCCGCTCAGCGCAGCGGCAGTGGCGCCCGAGGTGATCTGGCTGTCGCTGCTCAACGCCACCTTGTGCACGGTGGCGCCGGTGCTGATGGTGATGATGGCGATCGAACGCATAGGCGCCAGCCTGGCCTCGCAGGCCGGCATGGTGGGACCGATGTCCACCATCCTGATGGGCGTGCTGATCCTCGGTGAACCTTTCACCGCCTGGGTGGCGGCGGGGACGGTTCTGGT
>JAZKIE010000281.1:0-5136 GCA_040385025.1 Pseudomonadota bacterium
ACCGGCCCGGCAATGAATGCGCTGGTCGGCGGCCAGGTTGACCTGATGTGCGACCAGACCACCAACACCACCGGCCAGATCGAAGCCGGCCGCGTCAAGGCTTTCGCCGTGACCACCGCCAAGCCCCTGTCCAAGCACAAGCTGCTCAAGGACTATCCTTCTTTGCAGGAGATGGGCCTGAAGGGTTTCGACCTGACCATCTGGCACGGCCTGTATGCCCCTAAAGGCACGCCACCGGCCGTTCTGGCCCAGTTGAACACCGCCCTCAAGGTCGCGCTGAAAGATGCCGACTTCATGAAGAAGCAGGACGGCCTGGGCGCCGTGGTCGTGACCGACAAACGCGTTGACCCTGCCGCGCACAAGGCTTTTGTGACAGCCGAAATCGCCAAGCTCAAGCCGGTGATTGACGCCGCCAAGCAGTTCGCCGACTGATCCGGTTTTTGCTTTCGCGACAAGCCGCCCCGCGCAAGCCGGGCGGCTTTTTTCATGGCGGGCCGGGATTGCCCGGATTGATGCCCCCGCAGCGCAGCGCTAAGGTGGTGCATCCCTCTCACAGCCTTTCAGGCAGGAACCCCGCATGCACCAAATTTCCAAACCAAATCGCCGCCTGGCCTTCGTCAGCATTGCCCTGACAGCTATTGCTTTTATAGCAACTCCAGCCAGCGCGCAAAGCGGCTGGCCGAACAAACCGGTGCGCATCGTGGTGCCGTTTGCGCCCGGCGGCACCACCGATATCCTGGCCCGCGCCGTGGCGCCGGAATTGACAAAGGCCTTTGGCCAGCCTTTCGTGGTCGATAACCGGGCTGGTGCCGGCGGCAACGTGGGCGCCGACCTGGTCGCCAAGTCAACGGCCGATGGCTACACCCTGCTGATGGGCACCGTCGGCACCCATGGCATCAACAAGTCGCTCTACGCGAAGATGCCGTTTGACCCGCAAAAGGACTTTGCACCCATCACGCTGGTGGCCGGCGTGCCCAACGTGATGGTCATGAACGCCGAGAAAGCGGCCAGGCTGGGCATCAACAACGTGGCCGACTTTGTCAAATACGCCAAGGCCAATCCCGGCAAACTCAGCATGGCCTCCAGCGGCAACGGTACGTCCATCCATCTGGCTGGCGAACTGTTCAAGTCGCAAAATGGCATTTTCATGACCCACATTCCCTACCGCGGCTCCGGCCCGGCACTGCTGGACATGATTGGCGGCAACGTCGATGTGATGTTCGACAACCTGCCCTCGGCGATGCCCCAGATCAAGGGCGGCAAGCTCAAGGCGTTTGCCGTGACCAGCGCCGAACGTTCCGGCGCCATGCCTGAATTGCCGACCGTCGCAGAAGCCGGAAAGCTCAAGGGCTTTGAAGCCAGCAGCTGGTTTGGCCTGCTGGCACCCGCCGGTACGCCGCCCGAGATTGTCAGCCGCATCCAGCAGGAAGTGGCCAAGGCACTGGCCACGCCGGCCATCAAGGAAAAAATGCTGGCCCAGGGCGCGATCCCCAGCGGCAACACGCCGCAGGAGTTTGCCAAATTGATCGACTCGGAAATCACCAAATGGGCGCAGGTCGTGAAAGTCTCAGGCGCCAAGGTGGATTAACGAGGGCCGCGAGCCCCGCGAGGAAAAATCTTTTCAAGCAGGCGCCGCGGATCTGGCTTCGCCAGTCCGCAGGCGCAGCGGCCCCCTTTTCAAGTGCAAGGGGCAGGGAGTCGCCGCAGGCTCGCAGTGAGCGAGCGTGGGGGCTTTATCTAGACGCCCCAGACCACCTCATGGCCCGCCTTGTGGTTGCGCTCCAGCATGTCGATGAAGGGCACGACGCGCTGGCGCAGACCCAGACCTTCGCCGGGCATAGGCGCTTCGGCCTGCTGGTCGTGTGACTCTTCGAGGGCGACGGCGGCGTGCAGCGCAGCGATGGCGCCGGGCATCTGCTCGGGCAGGATGATGCCTTTGGGGCCAGCGTCCTTGCCGATGATCTCCAGGACGCGGCGGCCATTGGCCTCGAGCATGATCAGGTCACCGGCAGCTTTGGACTTGAATTTGTACAGCATGAGACAGCTCCTGGGTGTTTGTGTGAGTCGTTTTGATTATGAAACGCGCGCCAGGCGAAGTCTGTAGGCTGCTTTCCCGTCATGCGCCACCCAGCTGCAGCCCTGACGCAAAATACCGGTCTATGCTCAATATTCCGACCGCCCCCAAACCCGCCGTGCAGGCACTGAGCCAGGACGGCCTGCGGCTGTTGTCCCCGGCAGACCTGGCGGAAGCCCTGCCGCAGGGCTGGATGCAAGGCTGGACCGCGCTGGCGCCCTCCTGGGACGATTTACCGCCCGATGCCCATTTGAAAGATGGCGGCCACTACCGCAAGCGTCGGCACAGCTGCTTCATCCAGGACCTGGCCGGCAGCGCGCTGGTTCAGACGCCGCACCGGGCGCACTGGCAGCCCACCGACTACAACGCGCTGCACGGCGGCTTCGAACGCTGGTTTGAACCGGTCGCACCGGCCGTGGCAGCAGCAGTGGCCTGGACCACGCTGCTGGCCGACCTCGGTCGACTGTTTGCGCAGGTGCGACCGGTGGCGCACTGGTTCATCGAGGCGCACCAGTTTCGCATCGACACGGCTGGCGGCGTGGGCCGGCCTACGCCGGAAGGTGCGCACCGGGACGGCGTGGACTTTGTCGTGGTGATGCTGGTAGCGCGTCATGGCGTCAAAGGCGGCGAAACCCGTGTCTTCGACGCCAACGGTCCGCAGGGCCTGCGCTTTGTGATGCAGGAACCGCTGACCACGCTGCTGCTGGACGACGCACGGGTGATCCACGAAACCACGCCCATCCTGCCACTGCAGGCCGGCGCGGTGGACGGTCACCGCGACACCCTGGTGCTGACTTACCGGGCGGGCGGCTTCCAGGCCAAATAAAGCCCCCACTTGACGCTTCGCGTCCTGCGCTGCCCCCGAGGGGGCTGCGTGCCGTCCAGGGAGCGCGGCGCACGGCAACTGTGCTTTGCAGCACTTTTCATGGGCAGCAAAAAAGCGCTTGACGAAAATAATTTAAACCTAAACAATTAAGATTCGATCAATCACTGAGCGGGTCTTCAATGCACATCCTTTGCCTGGGCGGCGGGCCCGCCGGCCTGTACTTCGCACTGCTGATGAAGCTGCAGGATCCGGCCAGCCAGATCACCGTGGTGGAGCGCAACCGCCCCTTCGACACCTTTGGCTGGGGCGTGGTGCTGTCGGACCAGACCCTGGGCAACCTGCGCGCCGCCGACCCGGTCAGTGCGCAACTGATTGGCGACGCTTTCAACCACTGGGACGATGTCGAGGTGTTTTTCAAGGGCCGCTCGGTTCGCTCGGGCGGCCATGGTTTTTGCGGCATAGGTCGCAAGCGCCTGCTCAACATCCTGCAGGAACGCTGCATCGCCCTCGGCGTCGAACTGGTGTTCGAAACCGACGTGCAGGACGACCAGGCCATCGCCGCGAAATACCAGGCCGATATCGTGATTGCCAGCGACGGCCTGAACAGCCGCATCCGCAACCGCTACGCCGCCACCTACAAACCCGACGTGGACCTGCGCGCCTGCCGCTTTGTCTGGCTGGGCACCCACAAGACCTTCGACGCCTTCACCTTTGCCTTCGAGCAGACCGAACACGGCTGGTTTGCCGCGCACGCCTACAAGTTCGACGACAACACGTCTACTTTCATCGTCGAGACGCCCGAGGCGGTCTGGAAAGCCCACGGCCTCGATGCCATGAGCCAGGAAGAAGGCATCGCCTTCTGCGAAAAGCTGTTTGCCAAGTACCTGGACGGCAATCCCCTGATGAACAACGCCACCCATGTGCGCGGTTCGGCGATCTGGATCCGTTTTCCGCGCGTGGTCTGCGAGCGCTGGGTCCATCACGAAACCATAGGCGGCAAGGACGTGCCCATCGTGCTGATGGGCGACGCGGCCCACACCGCGCACTTCTCGATCGGCAGCGGCACCAAGCTCGCGCTGGAAGATGCCATTGAATTGACGCAGTGTTTTGCGCAGACCCCCGAGCCGGCGAAGGCGCTGGAGACCTATGAAGCCTTGCGTTCTGTGGAGGTGCTGAAAATCCAGAACGCCGCGCGCAATTCGACCGAATGGTTTGAAAACGTGGACCGCTACAGCGGCCTCGATGCCGAGCAGTTCTTTTACTCGCTGCTGACCCGCTCGCAGCGCATCAGCCATGAAAACCTGCGGGTACGCGACGCCTCCTGGCTGCAGGGTTACGAGCAGTGGCTGGCCAACAGTGCTGGCCAGCCGGCGCCACCACCGATGCTGCTGCCACTCAAGGTGCGGGAACTCAGCCTGAAAAACCGCATCGTGGTCTCGCCCATGGCGACCTACAGCGCCATCGATGGCCTGCCCCAGGACTTTCACTTGGTGCACCTGGGCGCGCGTGCGCTGGGCGGCGCGGCCATGGTGTTTGCCGAGATGACGGCGCCCTGCCCCGAAGGCCGCATCACGCCGGGCTGCCCAGGGCTGTGGAACGAAGAACAGATGCTGGCCTGGAAACGCATTGTCGATTTCGCGCACCGCTCGGGCGAAGGTGTGCGCATGGGCATGCAGCTCGGCCACAGCGGGCCCAAGGGCTCGACCCAGGTCGGCTGGGACGCACCCGATGAACCGCTGGCCGCCAACAACTGGCCGCTGCTGGCCGCCAGCGCCGTAGCCTACGGCCCGACCAACGCGGTGCCGGCGGCAATGACCCGTGACGACATGGACCGCATCAAGGCGCAGTTTGTGCAATCCGCCTTGTACGCGGCGCAAGCCGGTTTTGACTGGCTGGAGCTGCATTGCGCGCACGGCTACCTGTTGTCGAGCTTCATCACGCCACTGACCAACCTGCGCGGCGACGATTACGGCGGCAGCCTGGAAAACCGCTGCCGCTACCCGCTGGAAGTTTTCGAAGCGATACGTGCAGTCTGGCCGGCACATCTGCCCATGAGCGTGCGCATCTCGGCGCACGACTGGGCACCCGGCGGCAACACCGCCGACGATGCTGTGGCGATGGCGCGCCTGTTCAAGGCGGCGGGTTGCGACTTCATCGACGTGTCCTCGGGTCAGACCACACGCGCGGCCAAACCGGTGTACGGCCGCATGTACCAGACGCCATTTGCCGACCGCAT
>JAZKIE010000282.1:0-2472 GCA_040385025.1 Pseudomonadota bacterium
AGGTCCACCAGGTGCAGGCGGCGCGCGCCCTTGTCGACCCAGCTGCGCGCCATCGCCGCCGGGTCTTCACTGAAGATGGTGGACTGGTCCATGTCGCCCTGTTTGAGGCGAACACAGTGGCCGTCTTTCAAGTCAATCGCGGGGATGAGTAGCATGGGCAGGTAGGCAAAGCGGTGGATGGGATGGAAAAAGCGGTGGGCGAAAAAAGGCGTGCAGCGGCGGGCGTGGTGGCTTCAGGGGTTCCAGTGAAGGAAGTTGCGGTACAGGGCCAGGCCGTGGTCTGCGCTTTTTTCGGGGTGGAATTGGGTCGCAAAAATATTATCGCGTGCCAGCGCCGCCGTAAAGCGGGCGCCATAGTCGGCAAAACCCGCAGTGTGGCGCGCATCCGACGGCTGTGCATAAAAGCTGTGAACGAAATAGAAGTAAGCGCCGTCGGGCACGCCGTCCCACACCGGGTGCGGTGCGGCGCCATCGGCAAGCGCCTGCTCAACCCGGTTCCAGCCCATTTGCGGCACTTTGAAGCGGCTGCCGTCGGGCTGGGTGCGGCCGGCAAGATCGAACTTGAGGACCTCGCCGGGGATCAGGTTCAGGCCCGCCGTGCCGGCGCCGCCGTCTCCGGGCTGGCCTTCCTGGCTGTGCGTGAGCAGCATCTGCATGCCGACGCAGACGCCGAACAGCGGTTTGTTCGCTGCGGCATGCAACACGGCGGGCAACATGCCGGAGTCGGCAAGCTCGCGCATGCAGTCGGCAATGGCGCCCTGCCCCGGCAGCACCACGCGCCCGGCCTTCATGACCTCGTCCGCGCGCGAGGTGACGATGACTTCAACGCCGCTGCCTTGCGCCACATGCTGGACCGCCTGCGACACCGAGCGCAGGTTGCCCATGCCGTAATCGACCACGGCGACTGTGTTGGGTTGTGCCATTAAAGCCGGGAATTGCTACTGAATTGATAGCTGCTTGCGCCCATGGACCGTGGGCTGGAGGCCAAAACAATGCTTGAAGCCATGTTTTTGCCCTACAGCGAACCCTTGGTCGAGGGAATCACGCCGGCAGAACGCGGATCGATCTCCAGCGCCATGCGCAGTGCGCGCGCAAAGGCCTTGAACACGGTTTCGGCCTGATGGTGCGCGTTGTCACCGCGCAGGTTGTCGATGTGCAGGGTGACAAACGCATGGTTGGCAAAACCCTGGAAAAATTCGTAAGCGAGCTGGCTGTCGAAACTGCCAATCATGCCGCTCTTGAAGGGCACATGCATCTCCAGGCCGGGCCGGCCCGAAAAGTCGATCACCACGCGCGACAGCGCTTCATCCAGCGGCACATAGGCGTGGCCATAACGGCGCAGGCCTTTTTTGTCGCCGACGGCCTGAGCCACGGCCTGGCCGAAGGTGATCCCCACGTCTTCGACCGTGTGGTGGCCGTCGATGTGCAGGTCGCCGTCGGCCTGGATGTCCAGATCGATCAGGCCATGGCGCGCAATCTGGTCCAGCATGTGGTCAAAAAAACCGATGCCGGTGGACAGGCGCGACTGCCCGGTGCCGTCGAGATTGAGCTTGACGGTGATTTTGGTCTCGGCGGTGTTGCGCGAGATCTCGGCAGTTCTCGGGGCAACAGGAGCCAGGGCGGTCGGGGTGGTCATAGGGATTTTTTGAGCGCTGCCAGCATCTGCGTGTTCTCGTCGGCGGTGCCGACGGTCAGGCGCAAACAATCGGCCAGCAAAGGGTGCATTTTAGAAACATTTTTGACCAGCACGCCGCAAGAGCGCATGCCTTCAAAGGTTTTTGCCGCATCGGCGACCCGGATCAGCACCATGTTGGCATCGCTTTTCCAGGTTTTGACACCGGGCAGGGCCTGCAGCGCGTCCACCAGCAAGCTGCGCTGGGCGCGTATGTCTTGCGCCTGTTCGGCAAACACATCGGCTTGCTCCAGCGCAAACAGCGCGCATTCGTAATTGAGCACGCTGATGTTGTAGGGCGGGCGCACCTTGTCGATCTCGGCAATCAACGCCTTCGGGCCCATCATGTAGCCCAGCCGCACGCCGGCCAGGCCAAACTTGCTCATGGTGCGCATCAGCAACACGTGGGCGTAACGCCCCGGCTCCTGGGCGATGCGGGTGATGTAGCTGCGGCTGGCAAAAGGCTGGTAGGCCTCGTCCATCACCACCAGCCCCGGCGCAGCAGCGATGATCTTGTCAATCACCGCGTCGTCCCACAGGTTGGCGGTCGGGTTGTTCGGGTAGGCGATGTAGATGATGGACGGCTGGTGTTCGGCGATCGCGGCCAACATGGCGGCCTCATCCAGCTCGAAGTCGGGCGTCAGGGGCACGCCGATGAACTTCAGGCCCTGCAGCTGCGCGCTCATGCCGTACATCACAAAACCGGGCAGCGGCGCCAGGATGGACGCGCCGGGTACATCGCAGGCCATGGCCAGCAGCGAGATCAGCTCGTCGGAGCCATTGCCCAGCATGATGTCAAA
>JAZKIE010000283.1:0-2851 GCA_040385025.1 Pseudomonadota bacterium
TGATCGACTGGCAGGGCAAGGACTGGACACCGCAGATCGCGAAAGAAACCGGCGCCAAGGCCGCACACCCGAACTCGCGTTTCACGGTCGCCGCCACCAACAACCCGGCACTCGATCCAGCCTGGGATGACCCGGCCGGCGTGCCGATTGACGCTTTCATCTTCGGCGGCCGCCGTTCCAACACCGTACCGCTGGTCACCGAAGGCCGCAACTGGGTCGAGGGTGTTTACGCCGCCGCGACCATGGGTTCGGAAACCACCGCTGCCATCACCGGCCAGGTCGGTGTGGTGCGGCGCGATCCCTTTGCGATGCTGGCCTTTGCCGGCTACAACATGTCGGACTACTTCCAGCACTGGCTCAACGTCGGCAAAAAGCTCGAGGCCTCGGGCGCGAAACCTCCGAAAATTTTCACTGCCAACTGGTTCCGCAAGGGCGAAGACGGCAAGTTTGCCTGGCCCGGCTACGGCGAGAACATGCGCGTGCTCAAGTGGATGATCGACCGCATCGAGGGCAAAGGCCATGGCGTGGACCACTTCACCGGCGTCAGCCCGCGTTATGAAGACATGAACTGGAAAGGCCTGGACTTCAGCGCCGAGCAGTTCAAGTCCGTGACCAGCATGGACAAGGCAGCCTGGCTCAAGGAGCTGGAGTTGCACGCTGAACTGTTCAAGCAACTCGAACATCACCTGCCGAAAGAGCTGGAGGAGACCAAAGCTGCGATCGAGCAGCGCCTGGCGGCCTGACCGGCCCCGGTGCTCCGTTGCAGGGGGGCAGCGCGCATGACCTGCGAGCCGTCCCCGGTGTCCCGGCCCATCGCCAGGACGCAAAAAAGCCACCGATCCGGTGGCTTTTTTTATGGCTGCCCGATGGCTGCCGGGAGCAGCAAAGTCAGATGTAGTTGCGCTGGTAAGCGCGCAATTCTGTGCCGCCCAGACGCATGGCGCGGCGTGACAGACCCGCGGGAGCGGAGGCAACATCGGCGGCAAGCGGCGCGGTAGCAGCGACATCCTCAGCCACTTCCTGGCGGGCCATGGCGACGCGCAGGTCGGCCATCACGCGCGGGTCGGTTTTGGCGGCTTCCCACATACGAATGTCAGCTCTGGCCTGGGCCACGGTCTGCGACCAGGCATCCAGCGCGGAGACCGTACGAACTGCGAGATTGCGCGCGGTGCCGGCAAGCAGGGCCAGGCCGGCAAAAGCCACAGCCCAAAGTGCCATCCAGATCACCAGCAAGTGGCCTTCAGCAACGCTGTCGGTTACCTGGTAGGCAACAACCATGATGGACGCCACGATGGCGGAGAGCAGCAGCGTGGCCAGGCCGCGCGTACCGGAGAATCCCTGACGCAGCTGGCCGGCAGCGTGTATTGCCGACTCAACCCGGGCGGCGCCGGTGTGCTCTGTGGAGTACTTGGTGTTGACGAAGCTGGTCATGATGGTTCCCCTTGATGAGTGCCACCACCGGAATTGGTTGAGGCACAGACGAATATTAGGGTTAATACTGATGTTATTCAACTTTATCTTTATGATATTAATCATTCACTACGGTGATAGTTAGATCGTCCACAGGAGCACCATGAGCCAGCCCAATTTCCGCACCCTGGACTTGAACCTGTTGCGCGTGTTTGACGAAGTCATGGCCGAGCGCAGTCTGACGCGCGCCGCGCGCAACCTGTCGCTGACCCAGCCGGCCGTCAGCAATGCCTTGCGCCGCCTTCGCGAGACCCTGGGTGACGAGTTGGTGCAGCGCAGCGGCCACGGCATGGCGCCCACGCCGCGCGCACTCGCGATCTGGCCGGCGGTGCGCGACTCTTTGCAACAGCTGCAGGAATCTCTGGCGCCGAACGAGTTTGTCCCCGCCACGGCGAGCACCACTTTTGTCGTGGCCATGGCCGACGCCACCGCAGCGGAACTGATCCCGGGGCTGGTCGATACGCTTGAACTGGAAGCACCGGGGGTTTCAGTGCGGGTGGTGCCGCTGACCACGCGTGACCCACGGCGCCTGCTTGACGAGGAAAGCTGCGACCTGGCGGTAGGTTATTTCCCCTCGGTGCTGGCCGACATGACGGCACGCGCGCAAAGCGGCGAGTCGACGCCCTTCCTGCACAAACGCCTGTACGACGGGGAATACGTGTGTGTGATGCGCAAGGAGCATCCGTTGGCCAGCGGGCCATTCACACTGAACCGATTTTGCGCGGCGCGTCATATGCTGGTGAGCTTTTCGGGCCGCCCCTACGGTTTCATCGACGAGTCGCTGGCTTCGCTGGGCCGCGAGCGGCAGGTGGTGCTGACGGTCAACCAGTTTTTCACGGCCGGACGGGTGGTGGCCAACTCCAACCTGCTGACCGTGTTGCCGCGGCACTTTGTGGGCGTGACCGGCATTGCCGACCAGTTGGTGCTACGGCCGCTGCCTTTTGACGTGTCGCCAGTGCATGTCGATGCGGTCTGGCACCGGCGCTCGCAACAGCGCAGCGCGCACATCTGGTTGCGCCAGACCCTGGAGCGGGCAGCGGATAAAGCCTTCACACCTTGAGCCAGCGGTGGCACTGCGCACGGAACAAAACAAGCGCGAGCAGTTCTTTCAGGAAAACGCCCGATGCCTCCAAACCAAAGGCAGACAAGCTGGGTCTCAAGCACTGGCGCTGGTGAATTGGAGCCGGAAAGCAAAAAGGCTTCAAAACCGAGGTCTCGAAGCCTTTAAAAGCCATCTTCAGCCGCAGCTGAAGAGCTTGATTGACAGAGCTTAGTAGCCGCCGCGTCCGCCACCACCGCCGCCGCCGGAACGGCCACCGCCACTACCGCCGCCGCCGTAAGGACTGCGGAAACCGCCGTCGCTACCGCCGCCACCGGAACG
>JAZKIE010000284.1:0-4432 GCA_040385025.1 Pseudomonadota bacterium
CGGAGGCTGCAAGCGCTGTGGCCGACCCGGCCTGGCCCACGTCGCTGGCCGGTCTGGACCTGGACCTCGGACTGCGGCGTGCCATGGGCATGAAGCCGCTTTACCTGTCGATGCTGGGCCGTTACCGCGACGGGCGCCGCGACACGCCGGCGCAGGTCCGGCAGGCGCTGGACGCGGGTGATCTGAAAACCGCCGAGTTGCTGAGCCACTCCCTGCGCGGTGTCTCGGCGCAGATCGGTGCCACCCGGGTGCCGGCCGATGCGCAGGCGCTGGAGCAAGCCATTCGTGACGGCCATCCGCGCGCCGGTCTGGAGCTTCTGCTGGCCGAGCTCGAAAGCTCCCTGGGTGAACTGGTGAGGGCGCTGGATGCGGGCTTGCCGCCGGAGCCGGAGCGGCCATGAACAGCCTGTTCGCCGCGTTGCGGTCCCCGGTGTGGAGGCTAAAGGTGTATCTTCCGGGTACAGCCCACCAAGTGCGCATGATGTTCCAATCTCACCACTCGCCGATCTGTGGCCGGTCCTACTGACATGAAATTGCCTTTTCGGCCCACCATCATCGTTGCCCTCGCTGTGGGGGTGGTGCTGGTTATCGTGAGCATCGCGGCGTCCTATCTCACCATCAATTCCCTGATGAGCCGCGCCCAGCAGGCGGCGCAGACGCAGGAAACGCTGTTGCTTCTGGAGTCGGTGGTGTCCGACTTCAAAGCCACCGAAGCCTCACAGCGCCGCTATCTGCTGACCCGCGCCGAGTCCGACCTGGCGATTTACCGCCTGTCCAGCGAGAAACTGCAGCTGACCTTGCCCCGCTTGCTGGCGGTGCCCATTGCCAGCGGCGACCTCCAGGAATGGCAAACCCTTGAAAGTGCGATTTCGGCGCGCATCCAGCTCATGGAGCGTGCGGTGAATGTGAGTCAGGAAGTCGGGGTTGAAGCCGCCGCGCTGGTGGTCGGCAACGAGTTGAATCGCAAGCTCGACGACGAGATCACGGCGCTGGTTCCGCGCATCAGGGCCAGTGAACTGCGCGTCCTGGACATAGCCAGGGAGGAGGGGCGCGAAAACGCGCAGAACGTCAAATACCTGATTGTTGCGGGCGGTGTGCTGTCTATGGCCATTCTGGCTTGGGCGGCGTTCATGATTTTCCGTGCCCAAGCCAAACGCCTGCGAATTCAGGCGCAACTTGCCGACAGTGAGGCCCTCGCCCGCGCGGTGGCCGAAAGCATGGCCGATGGCGTGGTGACGGTGACGCAGACCGGGATGGTGGTCAATGCCAATGCTGCCGCCCAGCAGCTTTTTGGCTATGCCCTGGAGCAATTGCAGGGGGAACATGTGGCGCTCTTGCTGCCGGAACGTTATCAGATGCCTTTTCGGGCCTTCTTTGATGCATTGACAGAACGCCCCGTCGGTTTCAGGGAATCCGATACCGAAGTGTGGGGCCAGCATCGGGACGGCCAGGAGTTTCCTGTGCGGGTTTCGTTTGGTGACGTCATCGCGAGCGGGCAGCGGCTTTTCACCGCCATCATCCGTGATGTCAGCGAGAGCAAGCGGATCGCCGACGCGCTACGCGACAGTGAGGCGCAGATGCGCCAATTGACCGACAGCGTTCCCGCGCTGATTGCCTATGTGGACCGGGACCAGCGCTTCAGGTTTCACAACAAGGCCTATGAAGAAATTTTTGGCCTGCCGCGCGCAAAGATCCAGGGGAAAACCATGCAAGAAATCATGGGCCCGGCGGTTTATGCCGAGGTGCGCGAGAAGGTCGATGAGGTGCTTGCAGGGTATGCGGTGCGTTATGAGCGTGCGCATGTCACACCCAGCGGCGAAAGACGCGAATACGTGATGAGTTATTTGCCGCGTTACGGCGAAGACAAAGATGAAGACAAGATCATCGGATTTTTTTCATTGGGCACGGACATCAGCGAGCTCAAGCGGATTGACCGTATGAAAAGCGAGTTTGTTTCTACGGTCAGCCACGAGCTGCGCACCCCACTGACATCGATCCGCGGGTCGCTGGGTTTGATTTCGGGCGGTATAGCCGGTGTGCTGCCCGACAAGGTGCGCGGTCTGGTGGACATCGCCAAAAACAACTGCGAGCGCCTGATACGTCTGATCAACGACATCCTGGACAGCGAGAAGATTGAGTCGGGCAAGATGCAGTTTGAACTCACGCCGCTGGAGATTCAGCCCTTGCTGGAGCAGGCGCTGGCTGACAATCAGGGCTTCGCAGCCCAACACAAAGTCAAACTTGAGATTCAGGCGCCCAGGCAGCCCCTGCGCGCGCATGTGGACAGCGACCGCCTGTTGCAGGTGATGACCAACCTGCTGTCGAACGCCATCAAGTTTTCACCGGTGGACGGGACCGTGCTTGTCCTCCTGGGCAGGCATGCGGGGCGCCTGCGCGTGGAGGTCAGCGACAACGGCCCGGGTATTCCTGAGGAGTTTCGCGCACGAATTTTTCAGAAATTTTCGCAGGCCGACTCATCAGACACTCGCCAGAAAGGCGGGACGGGCCTGGGCTTGAGCATTGCAAAGGCCTTGCTGGAGCGGATGGACGGCACCATGGCGTTCAAATCCGAGCGCAACGTGGGAACCACCTTCTTTTTTGAGCTGCCGGAATGGCGGGAAGCCCCCCCGGTGACGGCTCCCATGAGTCTTTATGGCATTGACCGCCCGCGCATGCTGATTTGCGAGGACGATCCGGATGTTGCGCAACTGATAGGCATGATGCTGGACAGGGCGGGTTTCGATGCGGACACGGCGCACACGGCTTCGCAGGCCCGCGACTATTTGAACGCCGGGTCCTATGCGGCGATGACGGTGGACCTCAAGCTGCCTTATGAGAACGGGCTGGACCTGATACGAAACATTCGCCAGAACCCCAAAACCGCCAGCCTTCCCGTGGTGGTTCTGTCTGTCACAGCGGCGGAAGCGCGGCTACATGCCGGCGAATCTCTGGCGGTGTTCGATTGGCTTGAAAAGCCGATTGTCGAGCAACGCCTGCTCGACAGTGTGCAGCGGGCGATCGCCAGCCGGAAAGCCGGCGGGCAGCGCTGATGACAGCTGACTGGAGCGGCTGGTGACCACAGCCGCGATCGAAGCCGCCATCGTCGACCTCGACGGCACCATGGTGGACACTCTGGGCGATTTTGTTGTTGCCCTGAACCTGATGCTCGCCGATCTGTCGCTGCCTGCGGTGGACCGCGCTGTGGTGGAGCCGCTGGTGGGCAAGGGCTCGGAGCATTTGATCGCGTCCGTTCTGGTTCATGTGTCAAACAGGCCTGCAGCCCAGAGCAGTCGGGCGCAAGCAGCTATCAATTTGGAAGCAAATGCGACACGCCTGTGGCCCGCTGCATGGACCAGCTACCAGCGGCATTACCAGGCCATCAACGGGCAACATGCCGATGTTTACCCCGGGGTGCTGGAGGGGCTGCAACAGTTGAAAAATCGCGGCCTGAAGCTGGCCTGCCTGACCAACAAGCCTGCCGCTTTTGCCTTGCCGCTGCTCCGGGCCAAGGGGCTGGACGGTTTTTTCAGCCAGGTGTTTGGTGGCGATGCCTTCGAGCGCAAAAAGCCCGATCCCCTGCCTTTGCTCAAGACCTGTGAAGCGCTGGGCACGCTGCCTGCGCGCACCCTGATGATCGGTGACTCCAGCAACGACGCGCAGGCAGCGCGTGCCGCTGGTTGCCCGGTGCTGCTGGTGACCTACGGCTACAACCACGGCCAGCCGGTGCGCGCCGTGGATGCCGACGGCTTTGTCGATTCACTTTCGGCGATAGATCTGGATGCGCTGGAAACACTAACGGGGCTTGCGCCCCGTTAGTGTTGTTCGTTGCTGAGGCCGGAACTCAGGCGGCCTTGCCGAGCAGCGCGTCCTTGAGCTTCCAGTCGGCGGGTTCGGGGCCCAGCCAGATCCGCATCAGCGCGTTGAAAAATTCCGGCTCCTTGAAGGGCTCGCCCTGTGGCACGCCCTTGACGGTGATGACCGTGCCGGTACCGGGCACCCAGTCAATCGTGAACACATCGCCGGTCGACAGTTTTTTCTGGTCCGAAAAAATCTGGCCCATCTTGATCAGGCCGGGTACCAGCTTGGACATCTCGGTTCGCGGCGCGTTGTCCTGTACGCCACGTGTGAACAGTTTGCCGAGTTCGTTGGAGTCAATGTCGCGCAACATGGTGATGCTCATGCGTTTGGCACCGGGCGCAGCCAGCACTTCCTCCGGCGTGGCGGCTTTTTTGCCGAGGTACAGGCCGGCGGCGTAGACCTTGAACACGGCCTTGTAACGCACACCCGCGCCATTGAGCACCAGCTTGCTGCCGCGCACGTCGGTCGCGTCTTCCAGCTTGACGCCCCCCACATCGACGGTAGCCGCCACAGCGCCCCATGCCAGCATGAGGCCGGCCATGCCAGCGATGCATTGCTTCATCAAAGTCATAAA
>JAZKIE010000285.1:0-3293 GCA_040385025.1 Pseudomonadota bacterium
CGGCGAGGTGATGCCGAACAGACCGCGCATCCAGGGCTGGGTGGTGACCATGTAGAAGAACGTGGTTCCCAGACCGGCGATCATGCCCAGGGAGGCGGCGATACCGGTGGCACGTTTCCAGAAAATACCCAGAACCAGCGCCGGGAAGAACGCTGCCGCTGCGAACGAGAACGCCGCCGAGACCAGGAACAGAATGTCGGCCGGTTTCTGGGCAGCCACATAAGCGGCAGCCAGCGCAACGATCAGCAGCAGGACCTTGGAGATGGTCACGCGGCGTGCGGTCGAGGCGTTCGGGTCGATCATTTTGTAGTACAGGTCATGGCTCAGCGCATTGGCAATCGTCAGCAGCAGGCCGTCGGCTGTGGACAGCGCAGCAGCCAGACCGCCGGCAGCCACCAGGCCGGACACCACGTATGGCAGGCCGCCAATCGCGGGCGCCGCCAGCACAATGATGTCGCCACCAATGGACAACTCATTGAGTTGCAGCAGGCCGTCCTTGTTGATGTCCACCACCGACAGCAGCGTCGGATCGACCCGGTTCCAGGCCGTGATCCATTCCGGCAACGCATTGAACGGCGTACCCACCACCAGCGTGAAGACCTCGTATTTCACCAGCACCGCCAGGGCGGGCGCCGTGAAGTACAGCAGGAAGATGAAGAACAGCGACCAGGTCACTGACTCCCGCGCTTCCTTCACACTTGGCACCGTGTAATAACGCATCAGGATGTGCGGCAACGCAGCCGTACCCACCATCAGGCAGAAAATCAGCGCCAGGAAGTTGCGACGCGACACGTCGTAGGCCTTCTGGGCAGCCGCATCGCCATTTGGATCACCGGCAAATTGCTGGGCGTGCGGTGGCATGCCATTGAGCGGCCGGGACTTGGCATCCGCGCCCGCCTTGGCAGCCGTCCACGCTTTTGTCGCTGCCGCGGTGTCCTTGGGCACTGCAGCCAGCGCTTTTTCAGCCGCAGCGATCTCCGACAGTGCACCATTGGCAGCCTTGAGGTCGGCCACGGTTTTCTCTGCCGCAGCCTTGTCAGCGGCCAGAGCCGTCGCCGGGTCTTTCAGCTTTTCAGCCAGGGCTGCAGAACGCTGCTTGTAGATGTCGCGCACGGCAACTTCTTTCGGGTCGACGGTCAGCTCTTTTTCCTTGGCAGTCACCTTCTGCAACTGGAAGCCATAGATGGCCTGCGGAACCGGAACGCTGGTCTGCTTGACCGACAGCCAGACCACCGGGATCAGGTAAGCCACGATCAGGATGATGTACTGGGCCACCTGCGTCCAGGTCACAGCACGCATGCCGCCGAGGAAGGAGCAAACCAGAATACCGCCCAGACCCAGGAAAATTCCCAGCTCGAAAGCCACGCCGGTCAGACGTGCCGTGATGATGCCGACGCCGTAAATCTGAGCCACCACATAGGTGAAGGAGCACAGAATCGCAGCAACGATGCCGAGGAAACGTGGCAGATTGCCGCCGTAGCGTTCACCCAGAAAGTCGGGAATGGTGAACTGGCCGAACTTGCGCAGGTAAGGCGCAAGAAACAGCGCCACCAGGCAGTAACCCCCGGTCCATCCCATGATGAAAGCCAGGCCGCTGTAACCCGTCAGGTAAAGCGTTCCGGCCATACCAATGAAGGAAGCGGCAGACATCCAGTCCGCGCCTGTGGCCATGCCGTTGTAAACCGCCGGTACGCGGCGGCCTGCCACGTAGTATTCGGCAGCGTCCGTGGTACGGCTCATGATGCCGATGCCGGCATACAGGCCAATCGTGGCGAGCAGGAAGATCAAACCGATCCACTGACGGGACAAGCCCATCTGTTCAAGGATGGCCAGGACCACCACGAAGATCAGAAACCCCCCGGTGTACCAGGTGTAGACCTTGGTCAGGCCTTTCTTGAAGGCAGCGTTGGAGGCCTTGGTGTTACCGCCGCCGTCGTCGGAACCAAACATTCCAGCCATGATTATTCCTCGCTTTCTTGGACGCCATGCTCAATATCGAGCTTGCCCATGTACCAGGCGTAATACCCGATGATGGCCACGTAAATCACCAAAGCTCCCTGCGCACCCATCCAGAAACTGAAGGGCCAGCCGAAGAAATTGAAGTTCAGTTCGCGTGCGTAATAACTCACGACGAACGTCACAACGAACCAGATCACGAGCAGGATCGCCGTGATATTGAGGTTCTTGCGCCAATAACGGCGATGGTTGTCAGTCAACTGCATAACACTTGCCTCCATCAACAACACCCTTGCGGGCACATCACGATCACCACCATCCCCTGGCGTGGCCTGCAAGCCGGATCGCGTCTTATAAGCCTGGGCTCAGACCCTGGCCTTCAAATACCCGCCCCGCTGGTTCCCGGTCAGGACGACTGAGCTGCGCTCAGTCCCGTCTCGCGCTCCAGCTGGGCGGCCACTTTAGGCTCAAACCGTTTGAGGTGGCGAATGACCTTCACCGCCTCATCAGGGTCTTGCCTGTCGACATGAACCCGCGCGAGCTGATACCAGCCGAACGGGCTCATGGGTTGCAGTTCTGTGTTTTTCTTGAGCGCCTGCACCGCTTCGTCAAAACGGCGGTCGCGAATCAGCAGCAGCGCCAGGCCGTACCAGGCGCGGTCCATCTTGGGCTCGATTTCGAGCGCACGGCGGAAGGCCGGCTCGGCATCCGCATGGCCGCCGGCGTCCTCCAGCATATAGGCCAGATTGAACCAGGCCGCAGCGGTGCCGGGGAAACGGTCCACCAGTTCGCGCAGGGCGGCGATGGCGCCGTGTTTGTCACCCAGTTGGGCCAGCACATGCGCCCGGCTCGCCAGCGCGTACCGGTCGCCGGGACGGACCCGCAACATTTGCGTGAACTTGTCCAGGGCAGCGGCCTGCTGGCCAAACACCAGCAGCACCAGCGCCTGCAGCTTCAGATACCAATACGCCAATGCGGTGTTCATTTGCACAGCTCCACGCCGATTTCCAGGCAGGTGCGGATTTTCATCACCGTGGCGGCCAGCCAGATGAACAGCAACAACAAAAACGCCACGAGCGGAACGTGGCGGTCGATGATTTGTTTGGGGGTGATGGCCCGGGTGGCGACCACAAAGGGTTTGCCGACGATCTGCAGGATCTGGTAGAAAAGATTCTGGTTCTTCTTGGCGCCGGCCAGCAGGCCCAGCACCCATTGCCCAAACAGCCCGAGCAAGGCGACCTCGGCTATCAGCTTGATCGTGGAAACAGTAAAAAGCATAGGGCCTTTGGCAACAATGGCTTGATTGTTTCCTTGGCCCTTACCAACTTCTTACAAAT
>JAZKIE010000286.1:0-2143 GCA_040385025.1 Pseudomonadota bacterium
AGCGTTACGCCATGAAAGACCAGGACGGCATTGTGAATCCCGACCACATCGCCGAGACCTACTGGATGCTGCACCGGCAGCCGCGCGATGCCTGGACCCACGAGCTGGACCTGCGACCCTATATGGAGAAATTCTGAGATGGCAAAAACCGTGGAATTCTTTTTTGATGTGGGCAGCCCTGCCGCCTACATCGCCTGGAAGCAATTGCCCCATCTGTGCCGCGAAGCCGGTGGCCAGATCGACTACAAGCCCTTCCTGCTGGGCGGTGTGTTCCAGGCCACCGGCAACCATTCGCCGACGACCGTTCCGGCCAAAGGCAAATACATGATGGACGATCTGGCGCGCTTCGCCGATCGTTATGGCGTGCCTTTTCACAGCAACCCGCATTTCCCCATCAACACGCTGATGCTGATGCGCGCTGCAACCGGTCTGCAGTTGCGTGAGCCAGTGCGTTTCGCCGACTACGTCGACGCAGCCTACCGCGCGATCTGGGTCGACCAGAAAAACATGAACGATCCGGCGGTGGTCGGTGAGGTGCTGGCGGCCGCGGGCTTCAACCCGTCCGCCATGCTGGCGCTGGCTGCGGAGCAAACGGTCAAGGACAAACTCAAAGCCATCACGCAGGAGGCCGTGGAACGCGGCGTGTTTGGCGCCCCGACATTTTTTATCGACGGGACCATGTACTGGGGCCAGGACCGGCTCGACTTTGTGCGCGACGCGCTTGCCGCCTGATCCCGCGACGCGGCGGATCACCCCCATCTGAATACTCCAGGAACCATCATGAGCGATTTCAAAGACATTCTTTCCAGCACCGAAACAGGTGTGACCACCATCACGCTGAACCGGGTTGACAAGAAAAACTCCATCACCGCAGCCATGTACGCGGCCATGGCCGACGCGCTGGACGCCGCTGCCGCCGACCCTGCCGTGCGGGCCGTGGTGATCCAGGGCCACGAAAGTATTTTTTCAGCGGGCAACGACATCGGCGATTTTCTCAATGGTCCACAGGCTACCCACGAGTCGCCTGTCTTTCGCTTTCTGCGCGGCATCAGCACTTTCCCGAAACCGCTGGTGGCGTCGGTGTGCGGTCCGGCTGTTGGCGTTGGCACCACGCTGTTGCTGCATTGCGACCTGGTATATGCCGGCGACAACGCGGCTTTTTCCATGCCTTTTGTGAACCTGGGGTTGTGCCCTGAAGCTGCTTCGAGCTTTCTGGCGCCGCAGTTGATGGGCTACGCCCGTGCGGCTGAGGCTTTGCTGCTGGGTGAGCCCTTCATGGCCGAGACGGCGCTGGAAATGGGCCTGATCAACCGCATTGTTCCACCGGCCGAGGCCAATGCCCTGGCGCAGCGCCAGGCGCAAAAACTGGCCGCCAAACCGCTGAGCTCGCTGGTGGAAACCAAACGCCTGATGAAAAAAGGCCAGGCCGGCGTTGTGGCCGAGCGCATGGCCGAAGAGGGTGTCAGCTTTGGCCGCATGCTCAAGGAGCCCGCAGCCCGCGAAGCCTTTGGCGCCTTCATGGCAAAGCGCAAGCCGGATTTCAGCAAAGTCTGAAGCCGGCGTCCGAGGCATGAGATCACGCAGGGGCAAACCTGATTCTGTCGGGATTTGAGCATCAAATCTGCTGCTGGCCCTCGTCGTACAGGCCTCTTCAGCTGTCAAAATAAAGCAAGCCAGGGGCCATCCCCGGGCTTGCCAGTCGCTCAGCGGTTCAGCACCAGATGCGCAATCACGCCGGTGGCAATCGCGATCAGCGCGTAGTCCGCATCCACCTGTACCCATTGCTGGCCGTGCGCCGGTGCGTGCAATTGCCGGGCCTGCCAGTCGTTCAATCCGCGCTGGCTGCGGTATTGGGGTGGCAAGCGATCGCCGCGGTGGAACTGCGGGCCGCGGGTCTCGAAGCGGCGCTCATGGCGCATGTCGCGGCGGTCGAACTGGCGTGAATGGAAGTCGCGGCTGTCATGCATGTCACGGTGGACGGGGCCGCGCTGCTCGAAACGCGGCGGTTCGGCACCCCGGCCGCGCCGGTCGAAGTCCTGCGCGAAGGACAGCGAGCCGAAGCTCAGGGCCGCGAGGGCAGCGGCGCAAACAGTGGCTGTGGATTTCATGGTGGCACTCCGGTGGTTGGTGAGCCTTCATGGTC
>JAZKIE010000286.1:2243-11245 GCA_040385025.1 Pseudomonadota bacterium
ACAGTGGCTGTGGATTTCATGGTGGCACTCCGGTGGTTGGTGAGCCTTCATGGTCAGCCTGACAGGTGTACGCCGTACAAAGTCCCGGCCCTTGCCGTGTAAAGAATCTCTGCTGCTGCGCCGCAGCGGCAACGTCTGGCTATTTTTACAAAGCACGTGCTTGCTAAAAATAGCAGCTTTTGGTATGGTCTGTTTCCATGGACAAACCCGCCGTGCGCAAGCGCTCTTCTGCTGGCCGGCCCGCCGTCGGGACGGAGACCGTTGCGCCCGAAAAACGACCGCGCGGCCGACCGCGCAAAACCGTGGCCGAGCGCGACGACGGCAACCGCCGCGTCGAACTGGTCAATGCGGCGGCGCGCCTGTTCCGGCGCAAGGGTTTTGACGGCACCAGCACGCGGGACATTGCCACGGCCGTCGGCATGCACAGCGGGTCGCCGTTTTATCACTTCAAGAGCAAGGGCGCGCTGCTGCATGCAGTGATGGCCGAGGGCATGCGCGCGGCCATTGAGCGCCAGACCCAGGCGCTGCAGGCCGCGGAACATGCCGCGCCCGACGCTGCGGCCCTGCTGCGGGTGCTGGTGCGCAACCATTTTGACGTGCTGCTGGGGCCAGGCAGCGACTTCATTCCGGTGATGCTGTACGAATCGCGTTCCATCACGGCCAAGCAGCGCAGCCTGATGGCCAAACTGCAAAGTGACTACGAAGCCGTCTGGGAGCCGGTGCTGCAGGCGCTGCACCAGCAGGGCCGGCTGCGCTGCCCGGTCAAGCTGGCGCGCCTGCTGATGTTCGGCGCGCTGAACTGGTCGGTGCAGTGGTTTGACGCCAAAAAAGGCGCGTCGCTCGACGAACTGACCGATGCGGCCCTGGCCCTGTTCATTGGCGAAGCACAGGCCGCCACTCCAAGGAGAACCCGACCATGAGTTATCGCTCCGTGTTCAGTGCCGGCCTGTTCGCCGGCAAGGTGGTGGTGGTCACCGGCGGCGGATCCGGCATTGGCCGTTGCATCGCGCATGAACTGGCCGCACTGGGCGCCCACGTGGTGCTGATCGGGCGCAAGCTGGAGAAGCTGCACGATGTGGCCGGGGAGATCGTCGCTGCCGGCGGCCGCGCCAGTTTTCACCCCTGCGATATTCGCCAGGAGGAAGCGGTACAGAGCACGGTGGCGGCGATGGTGCTGGCGCATGGCCGCATAGACGGCCTGGTCAACAATGCCGGCGGCCAGTACATCACGCCGCTGGAAAGCATCAGCGCCAAGGGCTGGGAGGCGGTGATCAACACCAACCTGACCGGTGGCTTTTTGATGGCGCGCGAGTGTTATCTGCAGTCCATGGCCGCGCACGGCGGCGCCATCGTCAACATCGTGGCCGACATCTGGGGCTCCATGCCCTCCATGGGCCACAGCGGCGCGGCGCGGGCCGGCATGGTCAGCTTCACCGAAACCGCGGCGGCCGAGTGGGCGCACAGCGGCGTGCGTATCAACGCGGTGGCGCCGGGCTACATCGCTTCCAGCGGCATGGACCACTACCCGCCCGAAGCCGGCGCCATGCTGCGCGAGATGCGCAACACCGTGCCGATGGGCCGTTTTGGCACCGAGGCCGAGACCTCGGCGGCGGTTGTGTTTTTGCTGAGCCCCGCCGCCAGCTTCATCAGCGGCAGCACCCTGCGCGTGGACGGCGCGCGGCCACAAGTGCGCATGGGCTGGCCGATGCGCTTGCCCGATGCCCAGGCGCAGCAGCGTGATGCCGTCAAACCGTTTGACGGTTTTCATCTGGCCACGACGCCGAAGGTTTTTCAGAAATGACGGTTTTCCAGTCGGCGTGGAACGCGGAGGGCAGCACAGCCCTGCAGCGCAGCGAGGCCATGCTGGCGCGCATCGCAGCACTGCGTGCGCTGGAAGACCGCGCGGCGCAGGCCTCGGCGAAGTCGAAACCGGTGTTCGACAAGCGCGGCCAGTTGCTGCCGCGTGAACGTGTGGCCTTGCTGCTGGACCCCGGTACGCCGTATATGCCTTTGTGTTCGCTCGCGGGTTTCATGCAGGACCACAAGGATGCCGCGCTGTCGGTGCCTGGTGGCGGCGTCGTTGCGGGCATCGGCTTTGTCGAAGGTGTGCGCTGCATGGTGGTGGCCAGCGACTCGGGCATTGAGGCCGGCGCCATCCAGGCCATGGGGCTGGACAAGATATTGCGCGTGCAGGAAATCGCACTGCAAAACAAGCTGCCGTTTATTCACCTGGTCGAAAGTGCCGGCGCCAACCTGATGCGTTACCGCGTCGAGGGCTTTGTTCATGGTGGTGCCTTGTTTCGCAACCTGGCGCGGCTCTCAAGCGCGGGCATTCCCGTCATCACGGTGCAGCACGGCTCGGGCACGGCGGGCGGCGCCTACATGCCGGGCCTGTCGGATGTGGTGATCATGGTGCGAAACCGCTCGCGTGCCTTCCTGGCCGGCCCGCCGCTGCTGATGGCGGCGACAGGCGAAGTGGCCACCGAAGAAGAGCTGGGCGGCGCGGAGATGCACACCAGCGTCTCTGGCCTGGGCGAACAGCTCGCTGAAGACGACCGGCAGGCGCTGGGGCTGGCGCGCCAGGTGGTGGCCCGCACCTCATGGTCAAAACGACCTCCAGGCCACGCCAAGAAAGCGCAAGCAGCTATCAATTCAGGAGCGGATGAGGCGCGGGAACCGCTGTACCCGGCTGCCGACCTGCTCGGGCTGATGAGTGCCGACCTGCGCCAGCCGGTGGACATGCACGAGGTGATCGCGCGCCTGGTGGACGGCTCCGACTTCCTGCCTTTCAAGGCGCTGTACGGCGCGGCCACGGTGTGTGTGCAGGCGTCCATCCACGGTCACGCGGTCGGCATCATCAGCAACAACGGCCCGATGGATGTGGCGGGCGCCAACAAGGCCACCCATTTCATCCAGATGATGTGCCAGCTCGGCCAGCCCATCGTCTACCTGCAAAACACCACGGGCTATATGGTGGGCAAGGACAGCGAGCAGGCCGGCATGATCAAACATGGCTCCAAGATGATCCAGGCCGTGACGAATGCCACCGTGCCCCAGATCACCATCCAGTGCGGCGCCTCGTTTGGTGCCGGCAACTACGGCATGTGCGGGCGGGGTTATGCGCCGCGTTTCCTGTTCAGCTGGCCCAACGCCAGAACTGCCGTCATGGGCGGCGAGCAGGCGGCGCGCACCATGCAGATCGTCACCGAGGCGGCGATGGTGCGCAAGGGCATCGCGGTGGACGCGGCGCAGTCGCAGGCGCAGTTCGACAAGATCGTTGCCCTGTTCGAGGCGCAAGCTGACGCGTTTTACACCTCGGGCCTGCTGCTCGACGATGGCGTGATCGACCCGCGCGACACACGCGCGGTGCTGGCGCAGTGCCTGGCCATGTGTGCCGAGGCCGATGTGCGGCAACTCCGGCCCATGCAGTTTGGCGTCGCGCGCATGTGAATCCATTTCAGGAGACAAGACAATGCAATACACCCACGAACACCTCGAAATCCAGAAAACCCTCAAGCGTTTCATAGATGCCGAAATCAACCCGCATGTCGACGAGTGGGAGGCTGCTGAAATTTTTCCGGCGCATGAAGTTTTCAAGAAACTCGGTAATTTGGGTCTGCTGGGCCTGACCAAGCCTGAAGAATACGGCGGCGCGGGTCTCGATTATTCCTACGGTGTGGCCATGGCCGAAGCGCTGGGCCACATCGACTGCGGCGGCGTGCCGATGGCGATTGGCGTGCAGACCGACATGTGCACGCCGGCGCTGGCGCGTTTCGGCAGCGAAGAACTCAAGCGCGATTTTTTGGCACCGGCGATTGCCGGCGACACGGTCGGCTGCATAGGCGTGAGCGAGCCGGGTGCCGGCAGCGACGTGGCGTCCATCAAGAGCCATGCGCGCAAGGACGGTGACGACTACGTGATCAGCGGCCAGAAGATGTGGATCACCAACAGCCTGCAGGCCGACTGGATGTGCATGCTGGTCAACACCGGCGACGGCCCCCAGCACAAGAACAAAAGCCTGGTCATGGTGCCCATGCGCGACAAGGGCAAGCTGCGCAAGGGCATTGAGGTCGGCAAAAAGATCAAGAAGATAGGCATGAACGCCAGCGACACCGGCCTGATTTATTTTGACGAGGTGCGGGTGCCACAGCGCTACCTGATAGGCGCCGAAGGCTCGGGTTTCATGTACCAGATGATGCAGTTCCAGGAAGAGCGGCTCTGGTGTGCGGCCAGTTGCATCCAGTCGCTGGGCAACTGCATAGACTGGACCGTCGAGTGGGCGCACGAGCGCAAGCTCTTCGGCGCCACCCTGGCCGACCAGCAGTGGGTGCAGTTCAAGCTGGCTGAGATGAAAACCGAGGTCGAAAGCCTGCGTGCCATGACTTACCGTGCCTGCGAGCTGTATGTGCAGGGCCAGGACGTGACCGAGCTGGCCTCCATGGCCAAACTGAAAGCCGGGCGGCTGAACCGGCTGGTGCCCGACACCTGTTTGCAGTTCTGGGGCGGCATGGGCTACACCTGGGAAAACAAGGTGGCGCGCATGTACCGCGACGGCCGGCTGGCGTCCATAGGCGGCGGCGCCGACGAGGTGATGATGGGCATCATCGCCAAGTACATGGGCCTGTCCAAAACGCGGAAGCCCGCCGCCTGATGGACGGCACCCTGACCGGCAAGCTGCAGATCACCCGCACCGGCGAGGTCGAGTGCTGGACGCTGAATGATCCGGCCACGCGCAACGCGCTGACCGACGAGGTGGTGGCTGCGTTGCATCAGGCTTGCGAACGTGCTGCAGCTGACAGCAGCCTGCGCTTTGTGGTGCTGCAGGGCAGCGGTGCCGCGTTTTGCGCCGGTGGCAGCCTAGGTGGGTTTGCCGCCTCGATAGGTCAGGCCTTGCCTGCCGGAGAGAGTGACCCGCTGATCGCCATGAATGCCGGTTTCGGTGCGCTGCTGACCGCGCTGTGCGCCTTGCCCCAGATGCTGCTGGTCGCGGTCGAAGGCCCGGCCATGGGTGGTGGCCTGGGCCTGGTGTGTTGTGCTGACTTTGTGCTGGCCGCGCCGACGGCTGTGTTTGCGGCGCCTGAAGTCACCCTGGGCGTGGTGCCGGCACAGATTGCCGCCTTTGTTCATCGCCGGCTCGGTGACCGCGTGGCGCGCAGGCTGCTGCTGTCAGGTGAAAAACTCTCCGCAGACCAGGCGCTGTCGCTCGGTCTCGCCGATGAGGTCGCCGCCGATGTGCAGGCTGCGGTGGCGCAGCGCATCAGCGTCCTGCGCCGCGCCGCCCCCGGTGCCGTGGCCCATACCAAAGCCCTGTTTTGTATGCTGAATATGCCTGTAGCCCATGACCTGCCTGCGCAAGCAGCTATTCAATTTGTAGCGAATTTGCGCAGCCCGGAGGCGGCTGAAGGTCTGGCGGCATTTGCCGGCAAACGCAAGCCGGGGTGGGCCGCATGAGGCGCATCACGCGCCTGCTGATCGCCAACCGTGGCGAGATCGCGCGCCGCATTTTGCGCACAGCGCATCGCCTGGGCATGGCCACGGTGGCGGTGTATTCCGATGCCGACGCCGGGGCCCTGCATGTGTCTGAAGCCGGCAGCGCGGTGGCGCTGGGGGGCAACGCGTCGGCGGACAGCTACCTGCGTATCGACAAGTTGCTGGCCGCCGCCAAAGCCAGCGGCGCCGATGCAGTGCATCCGGGCTATGGTTTCCTGAGCGAAAACGCCGACTTTGCGCAGGCGGTGCTGGACGCCGGCCTGGTCTGGGTCGGCCCGCCGCCGGATGCGATACGCGCGCTCGGCAACAAGGCTGCTGCCAAACAACTCGCGCTGGCGAAAAACGTGCCCTGTCTGCCGGGTTACCAGGGCGCCGATCAGTCGAATGACGGGCTGGTGGCCGAGGCGATGAAGGTGGGTTACCCGCTGATGGTCAAGGCCACGGCTGGCGGCGGCGGGCGCGGCATGCGTCTGGTGACGCAGGCCGCCGGGCTGCAGGCGGCACTGGACAGCGCCCGTTCCGAAGCCTTGTCGTCTTTCGGCAGCGGCGAACTATTGCTCGAACGCGCCTTGTTGAATCCGCGCCATGTGGAGGTGCAGGTGTTTGCCGATACGCAGGGTCACTGCATCCACCTGGGCGAGCGTGATTGCTCGGTCCAGCGGCGCCACCAGAAGCTGATCGAGGAGTCGCCGAGTCCGGCAGTGGATGCGGCCTTGCGCGAGCGCATGGGCGCCTGTGCCGTGGCCTTGGCGCAGGCGGCGGCTTATGTGGGTGCCGGTACCGTCGAATTTTTGCTCGACGAAGATGGCAAATTCTTTCTGATGGAGATGAATACGCGCTTGCAGGTGGAACATCCGGTCACCGAAGCGCTGACCGGGCTGGACCTGGTCGAGTGGCAACTCCGGATCGCGCAGGGAGAGCCCTTGCCGCTGCGCCAGGACCAGGTGCGCTTCAACGGTCATGCCATTGAAGTCAGGCTGTGCGCTGAAGATGACAATTTTTCGCCGCACGCGGGGCAGGTGCATCATTTCGTCGAACCCGCGAACGCACGTTTTGACCATGCCCTGCAGTCGGGCGGCAAGGTCACGCCGCACTACGACGCCATGCTCGGCAAACTCATTGTTCACGGCGCCAGCCGCAGCGAAGCGATCGAGAAGATGATTGCCGCGCTGGCGGGCACGCAACTGCTGGGCTTGCCCACCAACCGCGCTTTTCTTGCTGCCTGTCTGGCCCACCCGGTGTTCAGGGCCGGTCAGGCCTTGATTCCGTTTCTGGCCGAGCACGGGGATGCCATCCGCCAGACCCTGCAGGCGCAGCAGACAGAGGTGTTGTTGCCAGCGGCGCTTGGCATGCACTTCGGCGAGGGGCCGGGTGCGGCGCAGGCCTTGCCCTGCCCGTTTGCCAAAACCTTGCGCGTGCTGCATGGCGAGCAAGTGCTGGCGATCACCGTCACCGAAAAAGGCCAGGGCTTGCTGACGCTTGTGCACGGCTCGCAGCAGCACGCGGCCGCTTGTGCGCGTGGCGGCAACGGCCAGATGTTTGTCACGGTCGATGGTCTGGGCAACACCGTGCAGGCTTGTCGCGTGGCAGATGGGCGCTGGCATGTGCAGGTCGGCGCCACCGATGTCTGGCTCGGGGACGCGAGCTTGGCGCCGGCGGCCGGGCCGGCATCGGCCAGCCGCGCGATGGAGCTGCGGGCGCCGTTCAACGGCAAGCTGCTGGCTGTCAAGGTCGCGGCTGGCGCGACCGTTCAGCGTGGCGACACCTTGCTGGTGATCGAATCGATGAAGCTGGAACACGCGGTGTGTGCCACGCGTGATGCGGTTGTGGCGGCGGTGGAGGTGGCGCCTGGCCAGCAGACCGCGACCGGCCAGGTGCTGCTGAGGTTTGAAGCATGACGCCGCCGCCCTTTGACCTGGAGGCGCTCGCCGATATCAGCGAATCAGTGAAACGGTTTGCCCAGCGCGAGATTGCGCCGCATGTGGGCCCGTGGGACGATGCCGGCGAATTTCCGCGCGCGCTGTACCGCCAGGCCGCCGAGCTGGGCCTGCTGGCCCTGGGTTACCCGGAGGCGCTGGGCGGCACGCCTGCCTCCTGGCGGATGCGCAATGCGATGACGCTGGCGCTGTGCCGTTATGGCGGCAGCGGTGGTGTGCTGGCCAGCCTGTTCTCGCACAACATCGGCCTGCCGCCGGTGCTGGCTCATGGGTCTGCTGCCTTGCAGCAGGCGGTGATCCCGCCCGTGCTGCGCGGCGAAAAGATTGCGGCACTGGCGATCACCGAGCCCGGTGGCGGCTCCGATGTGGCGGCCTTGCGCACGACGGCGCGGCGCGAGGGCGACGCTTATGTGATTGACGGCGAGAAGGTTTTCATCACTTCGGGCATGCGGGCCGACTTCATCACGGTGGCCGTGCGCACCAGCGAGAGCAAAAGCGCCAGCGGCATTTCGATGATGCTGGTGCCCGGTGACAGTCCCGGGCTGTCCCGCACAGCGTTGCAGAAGATGGGCTGGTGGTGCTCGGACACCGCGCATCTGCGTTTTGACGCTGTACGCGTACCCGCCAGCCACTTGCTGGGGGAGGAGGGCGCTGGCTTCAAAATCATCATGAGCAACTTCAACGGCGAACGGATGGCGATGTCGGCCGCAGCCCTGGGTTTTGCCCAGGCCTGTTACGACGAGGCGCTGGACTGGGCGCGCCAGCGCAAGGCCTTCGGCAGTGCGCTGTCCGAAAAACAGGTGATCCGCCACAAGCTGGTGGACATGCAGATGCGCATCGCCTCCACCCAGGCCTGGGTGAACGCCGTGGCGGATCGCGCCGACGCGGGCGACACCGGGCCCGACTGGGTGGCCCATGTCTGCATGCTGAAGAACCACGCGACGCAGACCATGCAGTTCTGCGCCGACCAGGCAGTGCAAATTTTGGGCGGCATGGGCTTCATGCGCGGCACCAAAAGCGAACGCATATACCGCGAGGTCAAGGTCATGATGATAGGTGGCGGCGCTGAAGAGATCATGAAAGACCTCGCTGCACGACAATTGGGCCTATGAGCAAAACCATCTCCACTGCCGCAATTCCCGTCGAGTTTGAACCCGAATTTGTTGCCGGTCTGAAAACCCTGTTTGAAGAAAAAATCGTGTTCAACCGCGTGTTGGGCCTGAAAGTCACCCTGCTCACGCCGGAGCGGGTGACAGCACGCATCACGATGACAGATCAATTGGTGGGCCACTACGCACACAACCGCATCCACGGCGGCGTGATCAGTGCCGGACTGGACGCCATGGGCGGGCTGGCGGTGATGGCCGCCATAGGCGCGCGCCACATGGACGAGTCGCCGCTGCAGCGCCTGCAGCGTTTCAGCAAGCTCGGCACCATTGACCTGCGGGTGGACTACCTGCGCCCCGGCATCAGCGAGCATTTCGAGTTGCGGGCCGAGGTCATGCGCCTGGGTTCCCGCGTGGCCAGCACCCGCATGGAGTTTCTCGGTGCCGACGGCAAGCTGCTGTCCACCGG
>JAZKIE010000287.1:0-5664 GCA_040385025.1 Pseudomonadota bacterium
GCCGATGATAGTGCGGATTCCCGTGTGAAAGTAGGACATCGTCAGGCTCTTACAGCAAGAAACGCCCAGTTGATTCAGTCAACTGGGCGTTTTCTTTTGGGCGGAAGAAAATGAATGGCGTTAAGCCTGAGGATTGGGTAACAGGGCAGAGTCTTTGGGACTCTTTAGCAGTGGCAAATTGACTGCCGGGCACCGGCGCCATCTGTCATTCCCGGATCATGCGTTGAAAATCAAATTTCCATCCCTGCACGCCACAGCAGAGCGCTCGAGTTCGGCGGTTAGCTGATCCATCCACTCTTCAAATGGAATGGGTGCAAAAAATGTCTCGCGTATTTGCTGCAAGTAGCTGGTGCGCCTCGCCCACTCGAGAAAGTCCTCAAACAGAAGCTGCTGCTGTTCAAGCAGCTTGAATTTAAGCAGTACCTTGGCCGCGTGATGCGCATGCCTGCTTGGGTTGCTGACAAAAGCATTCAAACGCTGACGCGCAGATGCCAGCACTTGGGGCCGATACTCAAAGACCGGGCCGTGGCCGGGTATGACCGTGCGCGGAGCCAGGCTCTCAATCAAGTCCAGTGTGGCCGCAACTTCATCAAAAGCACTGCCGCCTTCAAGCTCGGGAAAGACTACGCCGAAGCCACTTTCCCACAAAGCATCGGCCGAAATCAAGGTACGAGACTGTGGTTCAAAGAAAATTATCGAATGAGGATCATGGCCTGGCGCGGCATGAATCTGCCAAGAGGTGTCAGCTAACTCGATTTCGCCACCTGATTTGAGCAAGTCGGTGAACCGAAACTGGGGGCATAACTGTCCGGTGGGGACATATGTCAACGCGATGGGGTCCCAAGTCGAAACAAGATGCGCTTGCCCAGGCGGAATCAGCGTTTGCAACTCTGGGTAAATGGACTGAAGTGCTGAGTTGCCTCCACAGTGATCGCTATGCAAATGGGTATTGAGAAGAATGTCGAGAGTGCGCCCTTGCAATGCGGCGTCCACAAGATCGACGGTCTGTTCAGCATGCGACGCATACCCGCTGTCAACGAGCGCGTTGAATTCTGTACCGCAGAAAAGAATATTATTGGACGATAGCCATCCGCGTTCAAAAACCAACAAGCCCGCCGGCAAACACTTGTCAGTCATGGCTGTAGATTGTCGAACCGTCAGGTTGAGGCGCGCAATTCGCGCCTCAGGATCTTGCCCACATTGGTTTTAGGCAGATCGTCACGGAATTCGATGTATTTCGGGCGTTTGTAACCGGTCAAATTTTGTCTGCAATATTCGCCAACAGCTTCCTCAGTGAGTGTGGGATCGTTTTTCACGACAAAAACCTTGATCGCCTCGCCCTGTTTGTCATCGGCGATGCCGATGGCCGCGCATTCCACAACACCAGGGCACAGTGAAATCACGTTCTCGAGTTCATTGGGAAATACGTTGAAGCCGGAAACAATGATCATGTCCTTCTTGCGGTCCACAATTTTGGTATAGCCATTTTCGTCCATGATTCCGATATCGCCAGTGCGCATGAAGCCGTCGGACGTGAAGGCTTTTTCATTTTCTGTGGGCTGTTGATAGTAGCCTGTCATGACTTGCGGCCCGCGAATACAAATTTCACCGGATTCGCCGACGGGTAGTGAACGCCCGTCATCGTCCTTGATTGAGATGTCTATTCCCGGCAAAGGCAGGCCAATCGTTCCTGTGAACTCCCGGTTGAGCACCGGGTTGTTGGTGCCGATAGCGCAGGTTTCGCTCATGCCCCAACCTTCGATCATCGGGCTACCTGTTACTTCCAGCCAATGTTTGGCGGTGCCCTCGGATGCGGCCATGCCGCCTGCCTGTGAGACGCAGAGGCTGGAAAAATCCACCGACTTGATCTGGGGGTGCTGCAGCAAGGCATTGAAGAGGGTGTTCACCGCCGGCAGCATATGAAAGGGGCGTTTTTTCAGAACTTCGATGAACTGGCCAAAGTCGCGCGGATTCGGGATCAGGGTGAGATGGGAGCCCCAGCGGATCGCCAGCAGGCACAGCGTCAGCGCGAAGATGTGATAAAGCGGCAGGGCGGCAATGCCATTGGTCTTGCTCACATCACCGATACGGCGCAAGGCCGGTGTGAACCAGGCTTCTGCCTGCAGAACGGCGGCGACAATGTTTCGGTGGGTCAGCACCGCACCCTTGGACAAACCGGTGGTGCCACCTGTGTATTGCAAAAAAGCGATGGAATCGAGACTGGTCTGGGACGGCTTCAGCGCTTTGCCCATTCCCTGAGCCATCACCTGCTTGAAGGGGGTGACCGTGCGCCCGTTAGCCAGCGGCAATTTGTAGGCCGGTACCATTTTGGCCAAATGGCGTACCGCAAAGCTGATCCACTGCCCGTACCAGAAGCCAAGTAAATCACCCATGGCCGCCACGACAACATGTTTGATGGGCGTCCGTTCGATGACCTCTTCAAGGGTGGTGGCGAAATTTTCGAGAATGACGATGGTCGTCGCGCCTGAGTCCTTGAGCTGGTGTTCCAGCTCGCGGGCGGTGTAGAGCGGATTGACGTTGACGCAGGTGTAGCCTGCGCGCAGGATGCCGGCCATGGTCACAGCAAATTGCGGAATGTTGGGGAGCATGATGGCCACCCGCGCGCCAGGCTCCAGCCCCTGGGCCTGCAGCCACACCCCCATCGCAGCGGACAACTCATCGAGTTCCCCATACGACATCCAGCGATCCATGCAAACTGAAAACGGCCTCGATGCGTTTTTCCTGAAGGAGTCCTCCAGCAACTGGTTCAGCGAGCGAAACTGCTCCGGGTCAATGCTGTGCGGAACACCCTCGGGGTAACTGTTGAGCCAAAACTTGTCCATGGAAACTCCTTCTGCCCCATTGTGAAAGCACAGCGGGCGCAAGCGTATGGGGCTTGTCCCTAATGCGCGTCTGCGCTGGCAAGAAGTTGAAGCAATTTGGTCTCGCAGGTGACAGCCTCGTCGTCAAACAAGGCTGCAATCCAGTCGGATTCACGCCTTTCGATCAGCGACAAAAACTCCGAAGCCCCTTTCATGTTGGTGAAAGCGTCGAAACCCGCCTCAAGAAAACTCTGCAGTGAACTCAGACCTGCCGCAGCAGCGGGTGTCCGCATCATTCTCAGCAGGCTGCGCAAGCCACGCATGCGTGTCAGGCGATCCAGCTCACGCCCCAGTTGCAGAACAACCTCCAACTGGCGCAGCCTTGCCGGCCGGTCGGCGACCGCCCGCCAGCATTGGATATAGCGGGCGTGGGCACTGGCTGCGGGGGCGGCTAACCATTGCCGGGCCATCAGCTCGTCGAGCTGTTCTGTCAGTGCATGCACTTCGGCCAGCGCGGCAGCCGTTTCGACAACCGCTTGCGGGAAAAGCCGGGCGATGGTGCTGGCAATGCGGGCGAACTGCTGGTCGCGCTGCGCATAGTCCTGCTCGCCATAAAGCTCCTGCAGGAAAAAAGCAGCGGCGCCCCGGTAACGCGGGTGACGCAAAAGATCTGCATAGGTCGCCTTGAAGCGCTGCGCCTGAAAACGCTTGATCTCGAAGCAAGCCTGTTCGAGGGGGGGCTGGCCTGCGCGGCTGAGCCGCAGCAGCGACACAGCCTGCATGGCTTCACGAATGCGGGATGCGGCAGGGTCCATATAAACACGGAGTTTATCTAGGTGCTGCGCTCTATAGAAATGCGGGAAACGCATGAGAAACTTGACCAATGCAAAGAAGGACCTTGTTCAAGCTTGGTGTCGCCTCGGCGGCGGTGCTCGCTCTGGGCGGAGGTGTTGCGGCGCTGATGCAAGCCGGGCTGCAGGATGGCAAGTTGGGTGAGGCCGGCCGTGAGGTCTTTCGGGCGGTGGGTCGCGCGGTGCTGCAGGGAAGCCTGCCGACCGATGAAGCCGCCAGGCAGCTTGCGCTCGATGGCCTGCTGGGGCGGATCGACGAACTGACTCTGGCATTGCCGCCTCATGCGCAGGACGAGTTGTCGCAGCTGCTGTCTTTGCTCGCAAGCGGGCCCGGGAGGCACCTGATGGCCGGTCTGAATCAAGCGTGGCCAGTGGCTTCCGATACGGGCATTCAGCAGGCGTTGCAGGGCATGCGGCTTTCCGGGCTGGCGTTGCGGCAGCAGGCGTATGCGGCGCTGCATGACATCACAGCCGCTGCTTACTTTACGGATGCTTCAACCTGGCAGCAGCTTGGCTATCCCGGCCCGCCGAAACTTTAAAAATATTGAAAACCGCATGAGTCAATTAAAAGATCCAATCCGCGAGGGTCTCCAACGCGGCTGGAAAGTCTACGGAGGTGCCTTGGGCCCGGCCCCGGAGAAAATTGTCTGCGATGTTGCTATCGTTGGCTCTGGCGCTGGCGCCGGCATTACCGCCGAATTGCTGGCCAGGGCTGGCCTGCATGTGGTGCTGATCGAGGAAGGCCCGCTCAAAAGCAGCAGCGACTTCAACCAGAAGGAATCCGAGGCTTACCCGCAGCTCTACCAGGAAAGTGCGGCCCGCAAAACCGAAGACAAGGCGATCAATATTCTGCAGGGGCGCTGCGTGGGCGGCTCCACCACAGTCAACTGGACCAGTTCCTTTCGGACCCCTGCGCCTACGCTCAAGTTTTGGCAGACGCATTTTGGTCTGACCGACTACAGCGTGGATGCACTGGCCCCCTATTTTGCGCAGGCCGAAAAACGGCTGAATATCCTGCCCTGGCTGACGCCGCCGAACGAAAACAACGACTTGCTGCGGCGCGGCGCGGCCAAGCTCAATATTCAGGCGGCGGCGATTTCGCGCAATGTCAAAGGTTGCTGGAATCTGGGATCCTGCGGACTCGGTTGCCCAACCAATGCCAAGCAATCGATGTTGGTGACCACCATTCCGGCAGCGCTGGACCTGGGGGCTCAGTTGCTGACTGAAATGCGGGTAGAGAAGTTTGAACTGGCCAATGGCAGGGTGACCGCTTTGCACTGTCAAAGCGTGATGCCAAATGGGGCTCTGACCCATGCTGAACGGGCGCAGGCAGCTACCAAAATAATAGCAAAACATTACGTATTGGCAGCCGGCGCGATCAACTCGCCTGCGGTGCTTTTGCGCTCGGGCGCACCTGATCCGCACGGTGTGCTGGGGGCCCGGACTTTTCTGCACCCGGTGGTGATGAGTTCGGCAGTGTTTTCGCAGAAAGTAGAAGCCTGGAACGGCGCGCCGCAAACCATCTACACCGATCATTTTCTGGACACGCAGGCGATTGACGGACCAATGGGCTACAAGCTTGAAGCACCGCCGCTGCACCCGGTGATTTTTGCATCGACTGTTCCGGGCATGGGCCAAAGCCAGCGCGACCTGCTCAAGACTTTCCCGCATAACCACACCCTGCTGGCATTGTTGCGCGATGGTTTTCATGAGCAATCGCGTGGCGGACAGGTCAAACTGCGTGGTGATGGTTCGGCCGTGCTGGCCTACCCGCTCACGGATTTTGTGATGGACGGTGCGCGCCGCGCCTTGCTGTCGATGATGGAGATTCAGTTCGCAGCCGGCGCCCGCCAGGTGCTGCCACTGCATGAAATGGCCGAACCCTACACCACATGGGACCAAGCCCGCGATGCGGTCAACGCCTTGCCCATGAAACCCCTGCTGACCAAAGTGGTGAGCGCGCATGTGATGGGTGGGTGCGGCCTGGCTGG
>JAZKIE010000288.1:0-1881 GCA_040385025.1 Pseudomonadota bacterium
CAGGGCGCCGATCCGGCCTTCATGGGCAGCGAGGACTTCGCCAGCTTTCTGGCTGCGGAAATGCCGCGCTGGGCGCAGGCCGTCAAGGCATCGGGCGCAAAACTCGACTAGCCGCGTCCATCAGCTCAGGGCCAGAGCGCCCGCGACAAGCTGACCCTGGCCGCAAGTGCCTGCGTTTGGTGCAGGTCGCCCAAAAAAGCCGCGACTTGAGGCATCACGCGCCAGCAAGGTGCACATATCTTGTATACCAGTCATCAAAATCAGACTGAAACACTGGCACAGGATATGCGTTGCTGAACGCATGACCACCGCGTCCGACATCAGCAGCCGCATCATTGAAGCCGTCATGGCGCAAAAACTCGCCCCCGGCGCGCGCCTGGGCGAACAGCAGCTCGCCATGTTGTTCGACTGCAGCCGCACCATCGTGCGCGAAGCCCTGACCCGGCTGGCGGCGCGCGGCATCGTCACCGTCAGCGCCCGCCGCGGCTGGTACGTGATCGAACCCTCGCAGGAAGAAGCACGCGAAGCCTTCGAAGCGCGCCGCGTGATCGAGATGGGCCTGATCCGCTGCACCACCGATGTCAGCAAAAGCGCCATCAAACAACTGAAGAACCACCTGACCCGCGAAAAGGCCGCCGTCAAGGGCAGCGACGTGGGCCTGCGCAGCTTTCTGCTTGGCGATTTTCACGTCTGCCTGGCCGAGTGCCTGGGCAACAGCCTGCTGGCCGACACCCTGCGTGACTTCACGGCACGCACCACGCTGATCGCCATGCTCTACCAGTCCTCGCACGATGCAGCCGAGTCCTGCGAAGAGCATGTGCGCATCGTGCAGGCCCTCGAAAAAGGCAACCTGGTGCTGGCCGAACAACTGATGCAAAGCCACATCGGCACGGTGCAGGCCGCGCTCAAGCTGCAGGCCGTGGGCGGCGACCCGCTGGCGCAGTTGCGCAGCGCCCTCAGTCCGCTCTCGCCCTCCTCGCCCAAAACGGCACAGGAGTTGCATTCCCCTGTTCGCAAACGCGGCCGCCAGGCCGCCTCTTCTACCGACGATCCCTCAACCTATCTAGGAGCCCTGTTATGACACCGAGCAAACGCCTCTTCTCCCTGGGTCTCACGACCATCGCCCTGCTGGCCGCCAGCGGCGTCCAAGCACAAACCGCGCTGGACGGCATCATGAAGAGCAAGACCATCAAGATCGCCGTGCCCACCGACTTCCCGCCCTATGGCATGGTCGGCGTGGACCTGGCGCCGCAAGGCCTGGACGTGGACATGGCCAACTACATCGGCAAACAAATGGGCGTCAAGGTCGAGCTGGTGCCGGTGACCAGCGCCAACCGCATCGCCTACCTGCAGACCAAGAAGGCTGACCTGGTGATCTCCACCCTGGGCAAAAACCCGGACCGAGAAAAAGTCATCGACTTCACTGCCGCCTACTCGCCCTTCTTCCAGGCCGTGTTCGGCCCCAAGACCGTCAGCGTCAAATCCTTTGCCGACCTGGCCGGCAAAAGCATCAGCGTGACCCGCGCCGCCCTGGAAGACCAGGAACTGACCAAGGTCGCGCCCGCCGGCGCGGACATCAAGCGTTTCGAGGACAACAACACCACGGTCTCGGCTTACACCGCCGGCCAGGTGCAACTGATCGCCACCGGTGTCTCGGTCGCCGGCAACATGATGACCAAGAACCCGCAGCTCAATACCGAATACAAGCTGCTGCTCAAGGACAGCCCCAACTTCATCGGCGTGGCCAAGGGCGAAGACAAGCTGCGCCTGAAAGTCAACGAAGTGATCGCCGCCGCCAAGAAAAGCGGCGACATCGACAAGATGGCCGTCAAGTGGCTGGGCCGTCCGGCCGGAACCCTGCCGGAATAAGGCACACCCCCG
>JAZKIE010000289.1:0-1556 GCA_040385025.1 Pseudomonadota bacterium
TTTTCTGTGGCCTTGACCGTTTATGCCCTGAGCTGCATGGCGATGTTTGGGGTCTACATCTTCATTGCCCAATACCTTCAAGGGGTGGCGGGTTTGAGTCCGCTGCTGGCGGGGCTGGCGACCTTGCCCTGGGCCTTGAGTTTTATTGTCGGCTCGATGTTGACCCCCGGCCTGACGGCCAGGTTCAGCACCATGCAGGTGTTCACCGGAGGGTTGCTGGTAGCGGCCGCCGGTTATGCCATGCAGGGCGCGGCTCTGGGCGGCTGGGGCTGGATGGCCATCAGCATCGGGTCGTTCTGGGTGGGGCTGGGCATGGCGCCGGTCTTCACGCTGGGCAATGACATCATTGTGTCTTCTGCGCCGCCGGAGCGCGCAGGCGCGGCCTCGGCGCTGTCAGAAACCGTGGCCGAACTGGCAGGCGCTTTGGGCATCGCCTTCCTCGGCAGCGGCGGGTTTTGGGTCTACCGTCAGGCCGTGGCCGAGCGCTGGCCGACCGGTCTGGACCCGGCGCAAATGGGCCAGGCCGGCGCCAGCCTGGGGGGCGCCCTGGACATCACGCTGACCCTGCCGCAGATGCAGGCGGTGGCCTTGAGCGCCACAGCCATGGCGGCGTTTGCCCAGGCCACGCTGTGGCTGCTTGTTGTGGGATGTCTGGCCAGTGTGCTGGCTGCGGGGGTGGCCTGGCGGCGCTTGCGATGAGAATATCAGCAACGCCTGGCAAGCTTGAGTCTCAAGGAAAAAAGACCTCCAGCCCATGCCCCACTTGCGTAAGCAGCTATTCATTTCATAGCGGATTGCAATCTTTCTGCACACGCTGGCGGGCAGGCGGACATCTTCCGGAAACCGCGTAGGACAGCGCCGAAACAGTGGGTTGGCGCACGGGTGCCTGCCTACACTGGCCGGATGACCGATATCCGCAAAGGCCAGGCGCCGGCCGTTTTGTCGCGCAGCAGCTTCCACGAACGCTTCATGCAGTCCTTCATGGACCCGGCCTTCCAGGTCGAAGAAGAGGCCATCTCGCGGGTCGAGCAAATTGCCTGGGAGGCCTACAAGGAAGGCCGCAAGGCGCCGGTCACGCGCAAGGCCGGACGCGCGTATGCCGACCCCGACTACGATTTGTCGGTCGAATGGCTGGACGCGAAAAGCCGCATCAACAAGGCTGCGGCGGCGTGGAAGAAACCCGCAACGCCCTCACGCGTTCTGCTGATCTGCGGCTCGGCCCGCAACGACGGCACTTGTCCCGGCGAAATCTCCAAGACCTTCCGCATGATCGAGTGGGCGCAGAAGGTTTTGAAGAAAGAGAAGATGGAAACCGACGTGCTCGACCTGAGCCTGCTCACTTCCAGCTACCACCTGAACATTCACCCGTGCAAGGGTTGTGCATCCACCGCGATGCCGCTGTGCCACTGGCCCTGCAGTTGTTACCCGAACCATTCGCTGGGCCAGACCAGCGACTGGATGAACGAAATTTACGAACGCTGGACCGCCGCACACGCCGTCATCATCATGACGCCGGTGTACTGGTACCAGTCGCCGAGTCCGCTCAAGCTCATGAT
>JAZKIE010000290.1:0-3511 GCA_040385025.1 Pseudomonadota bacterium
GGCGGTCGCAGGCTTCCTATAATCTGGCCAACCTCTTGTCTGGACCGCCTTGACTGCCAATTCTTCTAGCACGGCCGCTGCGCTGGCCCTGATTGCCGGCGACATGCAGGCCATGGACGCGGTGATCACCCGCCGCCTCAGCTCCGATGTACCGCTGGTCAGCCAGGTGTCGCAATACATCATCGCCGCTGGGGGCAAGCGCTTGCGCCCAGCGCTGCTGCTGCTGATGTGTGGCGCCCTGGACTACCGCGGCGAGCAACGCTTCAACCTGGCGGCTGTTGTGGAATTCATACACACGGCGACCCTGCTGCACGACGACGTGGTGGATGAATCCACCCTGCGCCGGGGCCGCGCGACGGCCAACGCCTCGTTTGGCAACCCGGCCAGCGTGCTGGTCGGCGATTTCCTGTATTCGCGGGCTTTTCAGATGATGGTTGATGCTGGCGACATGCGCATCATGCAAACCCTGGCCGAAGCCACCAACATCATTGCCGAGGGTGAGGTGCTGCAACTGATGAACATGCACGATGCCAGCCTGTCGGAGGACGGTTACCTGAGGGTCATCCGGTCCAAGACGGCCAAGTTGTTCGAGGCCAGTGCGAGGCTGGCAGCCTTGCTGGCAGGGGCTCCGGCTGCGGTCGAGCAGGCCTGCGCGGACTATGGACAGGCGCTGGGCACGGCTTTCCAGGTGATTGACGACGTGTTGGACTACGACGGTGATGCCACCGAGATGGGCAAAAACCTGGGAGATGACCTGCGCGAGGGCAAGGCCACTTTGCCGCTGATCATTGCCATGCAGCGCGGCACGGCAGCGGAGCAGGGCATGATCCGTCACGCCATTGAGACCGGCGGAACCGAGCGCCTGGCCGAGATTGTGGCCATCGTCAGGCAAACCGGCGCCCTGCAGGCGACCCGCGACGCGGCGGCGCTGGAGGCGCAACGTGCGATTCAGGCGCTCGCCCTGCTCGGGCGCAATACCTATAGTGAGGCCTTGCTAGAATTGGCTTCCCAGCTTCTGCAGCGTCGTTCCTGACGCCGGATCGCGGCACCTGTCGGGGTGTAGCTTAGCCTGGTAGAGCGCTACGTTCGGGACGTAGAGGCCGGAGGTTCGAATCCTCTCACCCCGACCATTCGTCGCCTGTTCATGTCCACTCCTCTGGTTTCATTGTTGTTGTTCCAACACCGGGAGGGGAGCGGCTGCCATTTCGATTTACATCGCCCGAGCTATCAACGATGATGTCAATTTTGTCAATTTGAGGTAGATTCGAAAATCATGGCAGCCGTCGATACCGTCATCAATGCACCCGCTTTGCCCGGTCTGGGGCGGGCGCTGGTGATGGCTGGCAAGCTCGGGCAAAAAGCCGCAGAAGACATTTTTCGCAAGGCGCAAAGCAGCCGCACCAGCTTTATCGCGGAACTGACGGGTTCTGGCGTTGTTTCAGCGTCGGATTTGGCGCACACCATGTCCACCGCCTTCGCGGCGCCCCTGCTGGACCTCAGCGCCATTGATACCCAGCGCCTGCCCAAGGGTTTGCTGGACGCCAAAATTTGCCAAGCCTATCGCATTGTTGTCCTGAGCAAGCGCAGCAACCGCCTGATAGTCGCGACAGCAGACCCCTCTGACCAGGAGGCGGCTGAAAAAATCAAGTTTTCGACCCAGATGGGCGTGGACTGGGTCATTGCCGAGTACGACAAGCTGTCCAAGCTGGTGGAGGCATCGGCCACCACGGCGTCCGAGGCGATGGACAGCATCATTGGTGATGACTTCGAGTTTGACGAGTCCACCGCAGAAGCTGCCAGTGCTGACAGCAACGACAGCGGTGGCGGCTCAGATGTGGAAGACGCGCCGGTCGTCAAGTTTTTGCACAAAATGCTGCTCGATGCCTTCAGCATGCGCGCTTCGGACCTGCATTTCGAACCCTATGAGCACACCTACCGCGTGCGTTTCCGCGTCGATGGGGAGTTGCGCGAGATCGCTTCGCCGCCGGTTGCCATCAAGGAAAAGCTGGCTTCCCGCATCAAGGTGATCTCCAAGATGGACATCTCTGAAAAGCGGGTGCCACAAGACGGGAAAATGAAGCTCAAGATCGGGCCGGACCGTGTGATTGATTTCCGGGTCAGCACCTTGCCCACCATGTTCGGCGAGAAAATCGTGATCCGTATCCTGGACCCGAGCAGTGCCAAGCTGGGCATTGATGCGCTCGGTTACGAGCCGATCGAAAAGGAACGCCTGCTCAACGCGGTGCAGCGACCTTACGGCATGGTGCTGGTGACGGGGCCTACCGGTTCGGGAAAAACCGTGTCGCTGTACACCTGCCTGAACATCCTGAACAAACCCGGCGTGAACATATCGACCGCCGAAGATCCGGCCGAGATCAACTTGCCCGGTGTCAACCAGGTCAGCATGAATGACAAGGCTGGCCTGACTTTTTCAGTGGCCCTGAAGGCATTTTTGCGCCAGGATCCGGACATCATCATGGTCGGCGAGATCCGGGATCTGGAAACTGCTGAGATTTCCATCAAGGCCGCGCAAACCGGCCACCTGGTGCTGTCCACGCTTCACACCAACGATGCGCCCGCCACGCTGACACGGCTGCGCAACATGGGCATTGCGCCCTTCAATATCGCCTCCAGCGTGATTCTGATCACCGCCCAGCGGCTGGCGCGGCGCCTGTGCCCCAATTGCAAGGCTCCGGCGGACATCCCGCGGGAGACTCTGCTGGACGCCGGCTTCGCGGAAGACGATGTGGATGGTTCGTGGACCCCTTATCGCCCGGTCGGTTGCTCCATGTGCAACAGCGGTTACAAGGGCCGCGTGGGTATCTATCAGGTGATGCCAATTACGGATGAAATCCAGCGCATCATCCTGCGCGATGGCAGCGCCCTCGAAATTGCCGAACAGGCTGCCAAGGAAGGCGTGAAAAGCCTTCGAGGGGCAGGTTTGCAAAAGGTCAAAACGGGGATGACATCGCTTGAGGAAATTCTGGGTTGCACCAATGTCTAGACCTGCCGGCGTATTCCGTACCTACCAGCGCGGCAAATGCCTGGTGCTTCCATCATCCTGCACGCACTAGCAAGAAGGCAACATGGCAACTGCAACATCCAGGGACGTCAAGGAATTTGTCTTCGAATGGGAAGGCAAGGACCGCAACGGCAAGCAGATCAGGGGTGAGACCCGTGCGGTGGGCGAAAACCAGGTCAAGGCCTCGCTGCGGCGGCAAGGTGTGTTTCCCACCAAAATCAAGAAGCGCAGCATGCGCTCCGGCAAATCCATCAAGCCCAAGGACATTGCCATTTTCACGCGGCAGCTGGCGACCATGATGAAGGCAGGGGTGCCCTTGTTGCAGTCCTTCGATATCGTTGGGCGCGGCAATCCCAATGCCAGTGTGACCAAACTCCTCAACGATGTGCGTACCGATGTCGAAACCGGCACATCGCTAAGCGCCGCTTTCCGCAAATACCCTCTGTATTTCAACGCGCTGTACTGCAATCTGGTAGAAGCCGGTGAGGC
>JAZKIE010000291.1:0-2367 GCA_040385025.1 Pseudomonadota bacterium
CGCGTCCAGGCCCTGGACCTGCACGCCGGCCCATTCAAACGGTTCGAGCAGCGAATAGGTCAGCCACTGCGAGAGTTTGTGAAACGGCATCCAGCCGCGGCTGAGGCCTTCTGCATCCTGCCCGGCGGCAGGATGGCGCCAGCAGTCGCCCAGCGGCTCGCCGGCTAGCGCGTTCTGCGCGGGCCAGATGGGGGCCAGCCCGGTCAGCAGCAGCGTCAGCACATCGTGCGCTTGCACAGAGCCGTTGCCGCTCGGGGCCAGCCGGTCGAACAGGTGGCCGGGCCGGCCCGGCTGGCCGAACAAGGTCGGGTTGGCCTGCAACGCCTGGCCGAGCCGGCGCAACAGCGCGGCACGGCCGTCCAGGCCAATCAGCGGGTTGTCGGGGCCGACCTGAAACGCTTCAGCCAGGCGTTCAGCCGTCACGACCTGCAGTCCGGCGGCATCGGCCTTTAGCGGGCGCGACGGGTCGCTGGAGAACAGCCCGCCCATGAAGGCATGGAAACTCGCGACACCCAGGCCTTCGGAGCGGCTGAATTCCTGGGCCGGGTGTTCACCGGAGGCGGCTTCGAGGTAACACCAGTCGGACCCGGCACCGGCGTCCAGCAGCACGCTGACCAGCGCCAGGTCGATCTGGGCGCGGGCCCGTTCGACGACGCTGGCCGATGCCAGGGTGGTATTGAGCTGCGCCAGCCGGTCCACGCCGCCAGCCTCGAAGTGGCGCCAGCGGCTGTGGTACGGAATCACCAGGTCGGGGTAGCGGGCACGCGTGAGTTCGGCCACCAGCACGGCGGTGGTGAGCATGGCGCCGTTATTGACCCTGAACCAGGCCGACTCGCCGCGGCGCGCACGCGCCAGCAGGTCCTGCGCACGGCTGCGTATCGTGGATGTAGAGCGTAATTCGGCTGCAGCCCTTGTCTGACTTGCGCCAGCAGCTATTGAATTAATAGCGGATTCAGGGCTGAACGATGGCGTCTCAGGCATCCAGCCCCCGGCCCTTGGCTTTCTTCAGCTCTTCGGCCGTGGGCACAGCGCCGGGTGTGAAGTAGCCGGCGGCCATCTTGGCGTCCATCTCGACCTGGGCGTCGGCGGGAATCATGTGCTCGGGGATGTTGACGCGCTCAAGCACCTCGATGCCGGCGGCCGTGATGGCGTCGTACTTCATGTTGCTCATGGAGACCAGCCGGTGGATCTTGCGTATGCCCAGCCAGTTCAGCACGTCGGGCATCAACTCCTGGAAACGCATGTCCTGCACGCCGGCCACACATTCGGTGCGGTTGAAGTACTGGTCGGCGGTGTCGCCGCCCACCTGGCGCTTGCGCGCGTTGTAAACCAGGAACTTGGTGACTTCGCCGAGGGCACGGCCTTCCTTGCGGAAGTAAGACACCAAACCCACACCACCGCGCTGCGCGCCCTGGATGCATTCCTCGATCGCGTGTGTCAGGTAGGGGCGGCAGGTGCAGATGTCGGAGCCGAAAACGTCGGAGCCGTTGCATTCGTCGTGCACACGGGCGGTCAGTTCGATGTCGGGATTGGCCAGGTCGCGCGGCTTGCCGAAGATGTAGGCGGTGAGCCCGCCGATCGGTGGCAAAAACACGTCGAGGTCGCTGCGCGTCACGAGTTCGGGGTACATGCCGCCGGTTTCCTCGAACAACACGCGGCGCAGGTCGGTCTCGCTGCAGTTGAAACGCCTGGCGACCTCGGGCAGGTACCAGACCGGCTCGACAGCGACTTTGGTCACCATGGCCGCGCCACCGGCCGTGAGGAATTTGCCATCGGCTTTCAGGCGCCCCGACTGCAGCGCCTCGATCACCTCGGGCAGGATCACATGCGCCTGGGTCACGGCAATCGTCGGGCGAATGTCGTAGCCGGCGGCCAGTTCAGCCGCGAACACGTCGGCCACGGTCGCGCCCCAGGGGTCCATCGCGACGATGCGGCCCGGTTCGCTCCATTGCGGGTAAGGGCCGATGACGTCGGTCGGTGAGGTGTTGGTCAGGTCGGCCTTGTGGCTGGCCGAGAGTGCGCCGGAAGCCACGGCCAGTGCGCGGTAGACACTGTAGGAACCGCTGTGCGTGCCGATGACGTTGCGGTGGCTGCGTTTGGTCGTGGTGCCGATGACTGGGCCGCGTTCGGTGGCGGTGGCTGCCGCCCAGCGGATGGGCAGTGCGCCGTAACCGCCGGCATGCGAGGTCAGGCGGATATGGGGCGGATTTTCCCGGGTCGGAACTATGGGCTCTGCAGACATGCCGTGCCTTCAAAAATACCAATGTAGCCAGAGCGCCTATGGCTGGCAAGCAGGCGCCACTTTCAGGCGGTGATTAGTTGCGCGAAACGCGAAAGATCGACATTGCCGCCACTGATCAGCACGCC
>JAZKIE010000292.1:0-5578 GCA_040385025.1 Pseudomonadota bacterium
GGCGCCACCGGTTGGTCGCGCACCATCAGGTCCTGCCAGGCCTTGCCTTTGTCTTTGGCGCACCAGATGTTTTTCGATTTTTCGGCGGAATCAGGACTCAGGATGGGGTACAGAAACATGTAAACCGTCACATCCGTCACCTTCTGCATATCGCGCTCAAAACGCTTGCAGTAGCCGCAGTTCGGGTCTTCAAACACGGCCAGCTTGCGTTTGCCGTTGCCGCGCACGAGGGTGAATGCGTCTTTCAGCGGCAGGGCGTCGAAGGCCACTGCGTTGAGCTTGTCTACACGCTCCTCGGTCAGGTTGCGCCGCTGTTTGGTGTCTATCAGGTTGCCCTGGATCAGGAAGTTGCCCTCGGCATCGGTGTAGAAAATGTCGTTGCCATTGACCCTGATTTCATACAGGCCGCTCATGGGCGCCTTGCTGACTTCTTCGATGGGCGGCAAGCTGGGCAGCCGGTCGGCAAGGTTTTTGCGGATTACCGCTTCCTGCGCGACAGCGGCGCCCAGGCCCCATGCCAGCAGTCCGCAGGCCGCGATGTTTCTGAGCAATTTCATTGTTTTTCCCGTCTTTGTTAAATCTGACCCATCGCCCGCCGTGTGACCCATTGCTTGAGCGGGCCGCTTTTTGCAAAACCCGTCATGCCCCAATTGCGCAGCGCCTGCCAGCGCACATCGGTCTGCGCAAACAGGCTGTGCAGGCCATCTGTCACTGCGCCCATGGCCGCGACATCGGCCTTGCGCGCACGCTCGTAACGACGCAGCAACTTCTCGTCACCCAGACCACGCCAATATTCACGCGCATGCACCACCGCTGCCAGGGTCGCCGCATCGGCCAGCCCCAGGTTCAGGCCCTGGCCGGCCAGCGGATGCACGGTATGGGCGGCATCCCCGGCCAGCGCCCAGCCCGGCCCGACCCAGCGATCAGCGGTGGACAGCGCCAGCGCCCAGCTTGAGCGCTTGCTGGCCAGTTGCAGGCGTCCGGCCTCGGCACCACAGGCGAGTTGCACGGCCGCCGAAAATTCTTCCGGGGACAGTTTTTCCAGCGAATCTGCGCGCGCCACAGAGACTGACCAGACCAGCGCCACAGAGTTCCCGTGTTCGCCAGCCATCGGCAAAAGAGCCAGCACTTCGCCTTGCTTGAACCACTGGCGCGCCACGCCCAGGTGCGGCTGGTCGCTCAGAAAGCGCGCGGCGATGGCTTTTTGCGGGTAGGACTTGACGGTCCAGGCCGCGCCAAATTCGTTGCGGCTGCTGCTGGCCTTGCCTTCACAAACCACACTGAGCGCGGCGTGGACGGGTGCCGGCACGGTTTCTATCTGCGGCTGGTAGCGCACGGCCTCGGCCAGTTGCTGCTCCAGCGCCGGTACATCGACGATCCAGGCCAGCGCTGCACCGCTGCCGCCTTCTGCGCTGAAATCGAGCTGGCCGCCGTCGTCGCCCCAGACCTGCATCTGCCTGACAGCGGTTGCCGAGGCCGCGTCGGGCCAGGCCCTGAGCGACTCCAGCAATTGCCGCGATGCGCTGTTCAGCGCATAGGCGCGAACATCCTGGGGGGCCGGTGCAGCCGGCTTGCCGTCGGGGACGGGACGGGCGACCAGCGCCACCCGCAGGCGCTCGCGGGCCAGCAGTAAGGCCAGGCTGCGGCCGACCACTCCGCCGCCGCGGATACAGACATCAAACGGTTTGGACATGGCCCATTTTAGAAGGCGGTGCAAAATCACCTGCTTGTAGGGATTGAATTGAAACTTTGAAGGGCCCGTCAAGTGAGCGAAACATCGAGCGAAACCTCTGGCACTGCCGACGTCAATGCGGCCATCTCCGCACTGTGGGTGTATCCCGTCAAATCCTGCGCCGGCGTGCAGGTCCAGGAAGCCATCCTGACCGAAACCGGCCTGGAGTTCGACCGGGCCTGGATGGTGGTGGACGAACATGGCGAATTTGTGACCCAGCGTGAGTTGCCGCGCATGGCGCTGATCCGCCCTCAGCTGAAAACCCAGGACATGGTGCTGCGCGCGCCCGGCATGCTGGCCTTGCACATTGCGCTTGACCAGGTGCAGGAGCCGGTTCGCGTGCGGGTCTGGGACGACGAGGTGAAGGCCTATGACATGGGCCCGATTGCAGCCCAGTGGTTCAGTGATTTTCTCGGTGAAAAACTGCGCCTGGTGCGCTTTGACCCTGAGCAAAAGCGCTGCTCCAGCGTGCGTTGGACGGGAGCCGTGGAAGCCCTCAATCAGTTCAGCGACGGCTACCCCTTGCTGGTGCTCAGCGAGGCCTCGCTGGCCGGGCTCAATGACAAGCTGCAGGCGGCCGGCAGCGCGCCCGTCACCATGGAACGCTTCCGGCCCAACATCGTGCTGGGCGCGTCCGCTGGACAGGCGGCGGATGCCCTGGTCGCCCATGACGAGGACCGGATCGATGAACTGCAGATCACCACCGAGCAGGGCCTGGCCCGGCTCAAGCCGGTCAAGCCCTGCGCGCGCTGCCCCATCCCCAACATCGACCCGGCCACCGCCGTCAGCAGCCCCGAGGTCAACGACATGCTGCAGACCTACCGGCAGGACCCGCGACTGAACGGCGCACTGAGTTTCGGCATGAACCTGATCCGGCTCGATGGGGACGACCACCTGCTTCGGGTGGGGCAGGCGGTGCGCGCCGACTACCGTTTCGACTGAGTATTTTTCAGCCGGAGCTGGCAAGCGACTGGGTGTCGCTGTCGCCCCGACGGGAGTCCAATGCCAGAGGCGACGGACGGGTCAACTCGGGCTCCAGAAAACGGATGGGACGGCGCGTACGCTCCGCCATGCTGGCCAACAGGTCGGACAGGGCTTGCGACAGTGCAGGCCCTTCCATCAGACGCTCGCTGAGGAGCACGCCGGCAACATGAAATTGCAGCAGCACCTCGGGCTTGAGGCCTTTGAGCGGCATCAGGCCCGCCGCGATCAGCCGCGCCGCCAGCTCGTTGACCGGCTCGCGTGTTGACACGTCCTCCATGATCAGGCCGAAACAGGCCTCGTCCACCCGGCCCACCGTGTCCACGTCGCGCAGGATACGGCGCAGCTTGATCACGCTGCGCAGCAGGCTTTGTTCCGCCACGGCGATGCCGTAGGTGCGCTTGACGTAGCCGTAGTTCACGAGCTCGACATACACCACGGCGGCAGTTTCCCCGTAGCGTGTGGCGCGGGACACCATCTGTTTGAGCCGGTCGTCAAACAAATGAACAGCCAGCAGCCCCGTCAATGCGTCGTGGCTGGCCATGGCCTGCTCGCGCGCTTCGATGCCATGGCGCTCGCGTGAACGCACATTCAGCGCCACCAGCAGCAAGGGCACCTCGAAGGCCAGCGACAGCATGAACGCGTACTGGGTGAGCCAGGATGTGGGCACCCAGCCGAAGATGCGGGCCACCACCAGCAAGGTAGCCAGCGCCAGCGGCGTGAAACCACCCAGCACCCAGACACCGACCACGTCCTTGCGCCGCCAGGCCACCAGGGCTGTGCCTATCCCCAGAATGATCACTGCCACCAGATACGCGCCGACCAGGCGCACCCCCCATTGCCGGTCCAGCCCGATATAGGCCACAGCGAAAGCGGGGCCGGCCAGGCCGGTCCCGTGCACGAGGCGGTCAAACCAGCGGTGACGGCCCACCATGCCGCACAGGTTGCGAATCAGCAGCAAGGCCGAGCTGCCGCCCAGAAAGCCCAGAAAGCCCTGGGCGAAATTGTTCCAGACCGGGAAATCTCCCCAGAGAAAATGGCCGGCAACCCCGCTGATGGAGGCCACCACCAGCGTCATGATGCTGGCGTAAACCGCGTACCAGGCATAGGCCCGGTCGCGGTAGGCCCAGCCCTGCACCGCACCGGCGACGATCAGCAGCAGCAATGCGCCCATCACCACACCGATGACCATGTAGTCGATCTGCAGGCGATGAACCCTCACTTGTGCGGAGATCACGCTGACCGGTATGTTGACTTGCGTGACGTGCTGGATGCGCACATAGACGTCGTGGACGCCTTCACTTGGCAGCACCAGATGAAATTGCGCATAGCGGCCTGGCTCGGGCCAGCTGGAGACGGGTACGGTGTCGCCCGCGGTCTGGCTGGTCCACTGGCCTTTCTGGTTTTTCTGAAAAACGGTGACTTTGTCGAGCAACGGTAAGGGAAACTCCAGCACCCACTTGAGCCGGGAGTTGCTCGGCTCCAGAAAGCGGTAGTGTTGCCACAAGGTCGCATCGGGCCCCAGGGTGTAGATGGTGTTGGCCCGGCCGGGGCTCATGAACGCACGGTGCTTGTCGGCCGCCACCTGCTCTATCGTGGCCTCGGCGCTGGCATCCACCCACACCAGACCGCTGGCCTGCAGGTCCGTGACGAGGTTCTGGTCATGGAGAACCACCACGGGCTGGGCCTGGCTGGCCGTGCCCGACAGGCCGAGCAATGCGCCCAGCAACAGGGCTACCACAAGCCGTGCCCCTTGCCCCGCCGCGTATCGCATACACTTCTCAGCCTGTTTTCTAAGGTTTGTCATGAGTTTGAAGTGCGGTATTGTAGGTTTGCCCAATGTCGGAAAATCGACCCTGTTCAACGCCCTGACCAAGGCGGGAATTGCGGCTGAAAATTACCCCTTTTGTACGATCGAGCCCAATGTCGGGATTGTGGAAGTGCCAGACCCGAGATTGGCCCAGTTAGCGGCGATCGTCAATCCGGAGAAGATCCAGTCCGCCATCGTCGAATTTGTCGATATTGCCGGCCTGGTGGCCGGTGCCAGCACCGGCGAAGGCCTGGGCAACAAGTTTTTGGCCCACATCCGCGAGACCGACGCAACGGTGAATGTGGTGCGTTGCTTTGAAGACGACAACGTGATCCACGTCGCCGGCAAGGTCGACCCGATCTCCGACATCGAGGTGATCCAGACCGAACTCTGCCTGGCCGATCTGGCCGCCGTTGAAAAAGCGCTGCACCGCGTGACCAAGCTGGCGCGCTCGGGCGACAAGGAATCCATCAAGCTGGTGGCCATCCTCGAAAAATGCCAGGTGGCGCTCAACGACACCAGGCCGGTGCGCACGATTGATTTCAGCAAGGAAGAGATACCGCTGCTCAAGCAGTTCTTCCTGATCACCGCCAAGCCGGCGATGTTTGTGGCCAATGTGGCCGAAGACGGCTTCGAGAACAACCCCTTCCTGGACCGCCTGAAGGCTTATGCCGCCGCGCAGAAGGCGCCGGTGGTCGCGATCTGCGCCAAGATGGAAGCCGAGATGGCCGACATGGAGGAAGAGGACAAGAAAATGTTCCTCGCCGAGATCGGCCAGGACGAGCCCGGTCTGAACCGGCTGATCGTCGCTGCTTACAAGCTGCTGGGCCTGCAGACCTACTTCACGGCCGGCGTCAAGGAAGTGCGCGCCTGGACCATCCATGTCGGCGACACTGGCCCGCAGGCTGCAGGCGTGATCCACACCGATTTTGAAAAAGGCTATATCCGCGCCCAGACCATTGCCTTCGACGACTACATCGTCAACAAGGGCGAGCAGGGTGCCAAGGATGCGGGCAAGATGCGCAGCGAAGGCAAGGAATATGTCGTCAAGGATG
>JAZKIE010000293.1:0-7876 GCA_040385025.1 Pseudomonadota bacterium
ACAAAAGCCACCGGCCACTGCTTTTTCTCGCCCGGCGCCAGCGTGTACTGGCTGAAGCAGAAACACTCGAGCTTGTTGAAGTGCGAGCCCGCCTGGGACGGCGCGTAGCTCGGAATGGCCTGGGCCGACATGGTGCGGTTCTGCACATTCTGGAACTCGTACATGACCGTAGCCAGCTCGCCCGGGTGCACCTGGATCGAGCTGACCGCTGGCTTGAACATCCAGGGACCGCGTGCATTGGCGTCAAATTCGACCGTGATGCTGCGGCTGCTGTCGACCTGGGTGTTGGCCGACATCTTCGGCGTGGCACCAGGGATCTGCCGGTCGCCAAGGGCCAGCACGTTGATGCCGGTCATTTCGCAAATCGCCTTGTAGATGGGCACCAGCGCATAACCGAAGCAGAACATGCCGAGCACGATCACGCCCAGCTTGCCCACCATCCGGAAATTTTCGCGCTTCAGGCCCATGCTTCAACCCCGGCCGAAAAACACAAGCTTGGCCATGAAGCCAAGAAAAAACACGACCGCGATCGAGGCCAGCGTGAGGCCCAGCCGCAGGTTGTTTTTTTTCTGTTCAGGTGTCATGACGCGCTGTGCTTCTGTTCGGCAGACGATTAACCGATCACCTTGGTCGCGGTGGCGTCCAGGCGGGGAGGCGTCTCGAAGGTGTGGAAGGGTGCGGGTGATGGAACTTCCCACTCCAGGCCCTCGGCACCGGCGCCGTCCGGATCATTCCAGGGACGCTGTGGTGCTTTTTCGCCCTTGCCGCGCATCGTCGGCAGCACGATGAACAGGAAGAAGTAGACCTGCGCAAAACCGAAGAAGAAGGCACCGACGCTGGCAATCGCGTTGAAGTCGGCGAACTGCATCGGGTAGTCGGCATAACGGCGCGGCATGCCGGCCAGGCCCAGGAAGTGCATCGGGAAGAAGGTGACGTTGAAGGAGATCAGCGACCACCAGAAATGGATCTTGCCGCGGCGCTCGTTGTACATCACGCCGGTCCACTTGGGGGCCCAGTAGTAATAACCGGCGAACAGCGCATACAGCGAGCCGGCCACCAGCACGTAGTGGAAGTGAGCCACCACGTAGTAGGTGTCCTGCAACTGGATATCAATAGGGGCCACGGCCAGGATCAGGCCGGTGAAGCCGCCCATGGTGAACACGAAGATGAAGCCCACCGCAAACAGCATGGGGGTTTCGAAGGTCATCGAGCCCTTCCACATGGTCGCGATCCAGTTGAAGATCTTCACGCCTGTCGGCACGGCGATCAACATCGTGGAGTACATGAAGAACAGCTGGCCGGTCACCGGCATGCCGGTGGTGAACATGTGGTGCGCCCACACGACAAAACTCAGGATGGCGATGGAGCCGGTGGCGTACACCATGGAGGCGTAGCCGAACAGGCGCTTGCGGGCAAACGCCGGAATGATCTGGCTGACGATGCCGAAGGCCGGCAAGATCATGATGTAGACCTCGGGGTGGCCGAAGAACCAGAAGATGTGCTGGTACATCACCGGGTCGCCGCCGCCGGCGGGGTTGAAGAAGCTGGTGCCGAAGTGGCGGTCTGTCAGCGTCATGGTGATGGCGCCGGCCAGCACAGGCATCACGGCGATCAGCAGGTAGGCGGTGATCAGCCAGGTCCAGCAGAACATGGGCATCTTCATCAGGGTCATGCCGGGCGCGCGCATGTTCAGGATGGTGACGATGATGTTGATCGAGCCCATGATGGACGAGGCGCCCAGGATGTGCAGCGCAAAAATGCCGGCGTCCATCGAGGGGCCCATCTGCAGGGTCAGCGGTGCGTACAGCGTCCAGCCGGCTGCGGGGGCGCCGCCGGGCATGAAGAAGGAACCGACGATCATCAGGCCGGCCGGAATCAGCAGCCAGAAGCTGAAGTTGTTCATGCGGGCAAAAGCCATGTCGGCCGCGCCGATCTGCAGCGGGATCATCCAGTTCGCAAAACCGACGAAGGCCGGCATGATGGCGCCGAACACCATGATCAGGCCGTGCATGGTGGTGAGCTGGTTGAACAGCTCGGGGTTCACCAGTTGCAGGCCGGGCTGGAACAACTCGGCGCGGATACCCAGCGCCAGCATGCCGCCCACCATGAACATGGCAAAGCTGAACAGCAGGTACAGCGTGCCGATGTCCTTGTGGTTGGTCGCATAGACCCAACGGCGCCAGCCCGTGGGGGCATGGTCGTGGTCGTCATGCGCGTGATCATGATGGTCGAGAACTGCACTCATCTTGGCTTCCTTTGGTGGCTTGTGCCTGTAGCTTTGTCTATGCGGCGGGCCCGGGGGCCTGCCTGAATCGGGAGAAGTGGCTTATTTGCGTGCGGCCTGGAATTCAGCGGGCTGCACGATCTGGCCGGTCTGGTTGGACCAGTTGTTCTTGGTGTAGGTGGCGACCGCGGCCAGGTCGGTGTCGCTCAACGATTTCCACGCAGGCATCGCACCACCGGCAGCGCCGTTGAGCAGGATCTGGATTTGCGGGCCATGGTTTTTGTCCAGCACGATGGCCGAGCCGTCCAGCGGCTTGATCGGGCCGGCGCCCTTGCCGGTGGCCTGGTGGCAGGCCGCGCAATTGGCGGCATAAACTTTTTCGCCACGTGCCTTCAGTTCGGGCAGCGCCCAGACCTTGGAAGGATCGTCGGCCTTGGCGGCAGCTTCCTTGACCTTCACACCCACCCACTTGGCATAGTCCTCGCTGGAGACCACCTTCACATGGATAGGCATGTAAGCGTGTTCCTTGCCGCACAGCTCGGCGCACTGGCCGTAGTAGTCGCCGATTTTTTCGGCACGGAACCAGGTGTCGCGCACAAAGCCGGGAATCGCGTCCTGCTTGATACCGAAAGCCGGCACCATGAAGGCGTGGATCACGTCGTTGGCGGTGGTGATGATGCGAATCTTGCGATCAACCGGGACCACCAGCGGGTTGTCCACTTTCAGCAGGTAGTTGTCGAGCTCTTCGCCTTTTTTCGGGCCGCCATTGTTGGATATTTCGCGGTGGGTGCTGTCCAGGGTGGACACAAAGCCAATGCCTTCGCCTTCACCCTTGATGTAGTCGTAGCCCCATTTCCACTGCATGCCGGTGGCCTTGATGGTCAGGTCGGCGCTGGTCGTGTCCTTGGAGGCCACCAGCACCTTGGTGGCCGGCAGGGCCATCAGGATCACGATGACAAACGGAACAATGGTCCAGATGATCTCGACCGTGGTGGACTCGTGGAAATTGGCCGCTTTGTGACCGACCGACTTGCGGTGCTTCCAGATCGAATAAAACATCACGCCGAACACTGCCAGGAAAATCACCAGGCAGAGGATCATCATGAACCAGTGCAACCACTGCTGTTCTTCGGCAATTTTGGTCACCGCAGGATGCAAATTGAGCTGGTTGACGGCCGGGCCACCGGGCAGGTCGTTGACCGCATAAGCCGCCGTGCTGAGCCATGCGGCCATCAGGGCCAGCGCCGCGGCCAGCTTGCGATTGGCCTGCAGAGCCAGGGACTTGAAAACTTCACCTGCGTGCTTCATTCCTGGCCCTATCGTTGTACGTACGTTCATCGTGATCACTTTTATTGCCTCAATTACCGACAGATTAAGCTGCTGATTATAAAGTTAGCCATGGCGCCCCTCGGCGACGCACTTGCCCTGATGCCCTGCCTTCAACCTCGCTCTTAACACCCTCGCAGTGCGCGCCGGATGTCCCGGGCCAGCGCCGGCCTCAATTCGGGACGCACATGCCGACCCACCCTGACCGAGCGGCCCTGTCCTGACACCTCGATCAGGGAGCCATCACCGTTTTTTGGTTCCACACGCACCCATTGCCGGTTGAACTCCGCCCGCTCCAGGCGCCCTGCATTCTCCAGCTCCACCAGCAGTTGCTCACCCTGCAGCACAATGCGCTCGCCGTCCGTGGCATGGCGGGCGTACACCGAAAAGGCCGCGCCCACCACCATCAGCTCCAGCCATGCGAAAGGCATCACCAGGGTCGCGCCCTGCGACCAGAAAAACCCCGCGATACCCAGCGACACCACGCACAGCGACACATACAACCATGCCAGTTGTGCCGGTGTCACTGAACAATTGCGCTTGAGCAGCCACTGAACCGCCTGCGGCCCCTGACCACCCGGGCCGGATGCTGCGGAGAAACGAAATGTCGGGGAGACGTTCGACACGAGGCAAGACTCGAAAAATTGCCGCCGATCAAACACATTCGGCCGCGTGGTGCGTGGGAACATACCCAAAATTCGTGACTGGATTGTAGCCGGGTTTACCCCGTGCAAAGCCGCTGGCGCGGCCCGCTCAGGGCGCGGTGCGCGAACCTTGCAACATCGCCCGCATGTCGGCGACCGAGACCGCGCTCAGGGGGCTGACCTTGACCCTGGGCTGTGCTTTCAGCGCGTGCCCGTAAATGATTTCGAAGGTCAGCACGATCCGGCCGTCAGCCTGACGCGGCAACTGCTGCGCCAGGGTCTGCAACAGGCGCGCTTTCCAGGCCCGGCCGCGCAGGGCCGGAAACCGCAGCGGATGAAAGTTGCGGCCCAACTCGCGCAACTCCTGCAACAGGCGCTCGGGCGTTTCGTAGGTCAGCGTGATGCGCTCCATGTCCATCACCGGCTCGGCAAAACCGGTTTGCACCAGCATGTCGCCCCAGTCATGCATGTCGGTCAGCTCATGACCCGCTGGCGGCCAGCCCAGCGCCGCATAAATGTCGCGCAGTTCGCGCGTGGTGTCCGGCCCGAGGCAGGAAAACATCAGGAAGCCACCGACCTGGAGCGCCTGGTGCCACTCGGCAATAAGCGCCTGCGGGTCGGCGGCCTCGTGCAATGCCATGTTGGCCCAGAGCATGTCCACGGTCGCCGGCGGCGGCGCCTCGAAGCGCAGGGCGGGACCGGTCCAGCGTTTCGGATGCCACCACGGATACGCTATGCTTTTAATAGCTGCCTGCTCCCGTCCGGCAAGGGCTTCAAGCACAAAACATGTTGAACCCGGATACCTGCCAGCAAGCTGGCGATGCGCTTGCAAGCCACCGCGAAGCGCACGCCAGTGGATCCATGCTTTGGGTTGCAGCTTGATCCACTGCAGCCGGTCCAGCATGCGCTGCGCCACTTCTTCATGCAGCCAGGGCGACACCAGCGGTGCCACCCGCTGCCAGCGCTCTGCGGCTATCGGGTCGACGGTAGGGGGACGTTGGGTGGGCATCAATGAAGCTGAAGGAGGAGCGCCGAGTATATTGACACGATGTTGCTGCGCCTGCCCAACCCGGCCAACCTGATGCATTCGCTGGCCAGCCAATGTGCTGTTTGCCACAGCTGGCCGGCGCGCCGCGTGTGCGAACCTTGCGTGGCGCGCTTTGGGCAAGCGCTGGCGCGATGCCGCACCTGCGCACTGGCCCTGCCTGCGGATTTGTCAGGCGGCCGCGGTTCGCCTTCGCTGCAGTGCGCGGCCTGTGTGCGCCAGCCGCCGCCACTGGACGCCTGTTTTGCGGCCATGCCTTATGCCTACCCGTGGTCGGACCTGGTGGCCCGCTACAAGTTCGGCGGTGACCCGGCGTGGGCCGCCGTGTTTGCCAGCTTGCTGCTGCAGGCGCCTGGCGTGCGCGCAGCCCTGGAGAGCCTGCAAGCGGACGACTGGCTGATGCCGCTGCCACTGTCCGGCCAGCGGCTGCAGACACGCGGATTCAACCAGGCCTGGGAACTGGCCAAGGCGCTGGCACAACAGAGCAGCACGGCAGCACGCGCCGATGCCAGGCTGTTGCTGCGCATCAGGGACACGCCGCCACAAGCCCAGCTCAAGCGAGAAGCCCGCCTGCGTAACGTCAGGGGCGCGTTTGTTGCCGACCCGCTGCGTGCGCAGGCCATCCAGGGCCATCGTGTGCTGCTGGTCGATGACGTGATGACCAGCGGCGCCTCGCTGTTTGCCGCCGCGCAGGTCTTGCGCGAGGCTGGTGCGAGCGCTGTCAGTGCGGTGGTTTTTGCCCGGACTGAATAAGCACTCCCGGCGGCGACAATCGGACGATGTTCAATATCGTTCTGGTCGAGCCCGAAATCCCGCCCAACACCGGCAATGTGATCCGCCTGGCCGCCAACACCGGTTGCCGGCTGCACCTGGTGGAGCCGCTGGGGTTTTCAATGGACGACAAACACATGCGGCGTGCCGGGCTGGACTACCACGAGTACGCCGAACTGACCCGCCACGCCGACTGGGCGGCTTTTCTGGCGGCCGAACAACCCGATGCGCTACGGCTGTTTGCGCTGACCACCCGCGGCACGCGGCTGGTCCATGAAGCCGTATTTGCGCCGGGCGACTGGCTGGTGTTCGGCGCCGAAACGCGCGGCCTGGCACCCGAGTTGCGCGACAGCTTTGCGGCAGATCAATGTCTGAAACTGCCGATGCGCCCCGGCCAGCGCAGCCTGAACCTGTCCAACGCAGTGGCGGTGACGGTGTTTGAGGCCTGGCGGCAAAACGGTTTTGGCGTCAGCCCCTGAGAAAACTCAACGGCCCGGCGGGGCCTGCGGCGCAAACTCCGCCAGAAAGTCCAGAAAAGCCCGGGTTCGCGCCGGCATGAACTTGCGCGTCGGCAAGGCCGCGTAAATCGTGAAACGGCCAAAAATCCACTCGGGCAGCACCTGTACCAGCGTGCCGCGCGCCAGATGCGGCGCAACCAGCATGCGCGACAAAAAGGTGATGCCCGCACCATCCAGCGCGGCACGCAGCAGCACATCAAAACTGGTGGTTTGCAGTGCCGGTTTGACATCCACATCCACAGCGTCGCCACCCGCCAGCGGGTGCAGCCGCGCCTGCCGGCCGTAGTGACCGGAATTTTGCGGCCACTGGAACTTCAAATAGGTGTGCTCGCGCAGCGCCTGCGGCGTGGCCGGTGTGCCGGCGCGTTGGAGGTAGTCCGGCGAGGCGCACACAATCCAGTCGGTGGTCGCCAGCGGGCGGGCCACGATGTCGGCGTCAAAGCCCTCGTCCACCACCAGAAAAGTGACATCAAACTCCTCAATGCGCGGCTGCGGAAAAGGGTCGATGGCCAGATCCAGCATCACCTTGGGATGGCGCGTATGCCAGGTCGCGATGCGTGGTGACAGGAAATAAGAGGCCAGCACCGGCGTCGCCAGCACATGCAGGGTGCCCTGCAACTCGCGCGTGTGCGCCGCCGCCGCCGATTCGGCGTCCTCGACCTCGTAAAGAATGGTACGCACCCGCATCAGGTAGGCCTCACCCGCGTCGGTGAGCGACAGCTTGCGCGTGGTGCGCTGAAGCAGGCGCACACCCAGATGCTCCTCCAGCGCCGCCACCATGCGGGTGACGCCGGCGGGCGACATGTCCAGTGCGCGGGCTGCCGAGGCGAAACCACCCTCGTCGATCACGCGCTGGAACACCTTCATTGACTGCAATCTGTCCATATGAAATAAATTGTAGTCATATTCCTACATCATTGCAATAACTGAAATGGTTAATTGATTACCAAGTAGTTTTCAAATGATCTTGGTAGTTTTAAAGTTCAGTCATCGATGAGCCGAAACAGAGATTAACGACTCACCGAGGATGGACAGACGGGGGAATCACTTCCCCCCCATGCCCGGAATGTCTTACCAACTTTTTAAGGATTTTCATCATGAACACGAAATTTTTCACTTCCGCCCTGATCGCCGTTGCCAGCCTGGCTTCGGTCAATGCTTTCGCCGCTGGTGCTGACAATGCGCCGGAACAGAAAAGCACCTTTGTCAGCACCATGACACGTGCCGACGTCCGTGCAGAGGCCGCCACCGCCCAAAAAGGCCCGGTGACTGCCAGCAACCAGGTCGATGGCGGCGTGTCCGTTTTCTCGCCCTCAGTTGCCAGCGAGCGCAGCCGCAACGCCGTGCG
>JAZKIE010000293.1:7976-9118 GCA_040385025.1 Pseudomonadota bacterium
AGGCGCGTCTGCTCGATCAAAAACTCCATGAACACCCGCGCCCGCGCCGGAATGTATTTGCGGCTGGGCAAAGCCGCATACAAGGTGAAGCGCCCGGTGATCCAGGGCGCCAGAACGCGCCGCAACTGCCCGTCTCTCAGGTAGTTGGCGACCAGGTCCAGCGGTTGCGCGCTGATGCCGGCGCCGTCCAGCGTGGCGCGCATCAGGGTGTCGCTGTGGTTGGCCAGCAGCACCGGCTTCAGATCCACGGCCAGTTCCCGGTCGTCCTCCTGGGGATTGATCAGCTGCCACTCGCGCTGGCGCAGGCCGGCGTGGCTGAGGCGCAGCATCGCATGCTGCTGCAGGTCTTCCGGCCGGCGCGGGGTCCCGGCGCTGCGCAGGTAACGCGGCGACGCAACCAGCAGCCCCTCCGAGACGATGACCGGTCGCGCGACCACATTGGCGTCGTAGAGCCGTCCGGCGCCCAGGATGGTCAGGTCAAAATCTTCAATCGGCGGCACCAGCGGCGAATCGACCGTGATGTCCAGCACCACCTTGGGGTAACGCCGCCGGAATTCGGCCACCAGCGGGGCCAGGATGTGCACCGCCATCACGGGCTGGGTGTGTATGCGCAACACGCCGGCCAGCTCATCGGTCTGCTGGCGGGTCGAGGCCTCGGCCTCGTTCACGTCGTTAAGGATGTGCCGAACCCGCTGCAGGTAGGACTGCCCGGCTTCGGTCAGCGACAGCTTGCGCGTGGTGCGCTGCAACAGCCGCGCGCCCAGGTGCTCCTCAAGGTCCGTGATCAGGCGGGTCATCACGGCCGGTGACATGTCCAGGCTGCGGGCAGCTGCGGCAAACCCTCCGTCATCAACCACCTGCTGGAACGCGCGCATCGATAAAAGTCGGTCCATAGGGTTATCCCTTGCTAAATCAAGACCTCATTGTTCCACATTCAGAAATTAACAATTGAATTTAATGCGGTTTTTCTTTGTTATCGGCAATAGTACAGTTGAACCCATCGATGAGCCGATACCAACAAGACGACTCACCGAGGCTGGACAGACGGGGTTGATGATGCCCGCCCGCCCGGATATGTCTCATTAACTTTTGAAAAGGATTTTCATCATGAACTCGAAATTTATCGCTTCCGCCCTGATCGC
>JAZKIE010000294.1:0-1995 GCA_040385025.1 Pseudomonadota bacterium
GCGGAAATCCAGAGCTGGCTGCGTGACCTGGTGGCCTCTGCCGCGGCGACACCGGGCATGAAAGCCGCCCTGCTGCCGATCGGCCAGTCGCAACGCGGCGAAGCCCTGGAAGCCCTGGTGCTGACACGCGCGGCCGGCACCGACGCGGCTGCCCTGGCAAGCTCCGGCCGCCCCACTGTATTGCTGATTGGCCAGCAGCACGGCGACGAACCGGCTGGCAGCGAAGCCCTGCTCGTGATCGCGCGTGAACTCACGCAAGGCCTGCTGCGCCCGGTGCTCGACCGTGTCAACGTCATCATCGTGCCGCGCGCCAACCCGGACGGCTCGGCGGACAACAAACGCGCGACCACCGGCGGGCTCGACATGAACCGCGACCATTTGCTGCTCAACACCCCGGAAGCGCGGGCTTTGGCCAAACTCACGCGGGACTACCACCCGACCGTGGTGGTTGATGCGCACGAGTACACCGTGGTCGGCCGTTTTCTGCAGAAGTTCGACGCCGTGCAAAAGTACGACGCGCTGCTGCAATACGCCACCACCGCCAACATTCCGGAGTTTTTGACCAAGGCCTCCGAAGAGTGGTACCGCCGCCCGCTGGTAGCCGCACTCAAGTCGCAAGGCCTCAGCAGCGAGTGGTACTACACCACCTCGACCGACCTGGCGGACAAAAAAATCTCCATGGGCGGCACCCAGCCTGACACCGGCCGCAACGTCAATGGCCTGAAAAATACCGTGAGCCTGTTGATCGAGACCCGCGGCGTCGGCATCGGCCGGCTGCACATCCAGCGCCGCGTGCACACCCATGTCACCGCGATCAGCAGCGTGCTGGCCAGCACCGCCCAGCGCGCCCCCGAACTGGGCCAACTGCAACCCTACATCGAAAAAGAACTCGTGGGACTGGCCTGCAAGGACGAAGCCGTGGTCGAAGCCGGGCCAACCCTGACCCAGCAGGAACTGCTGATGCTGGACCCGGTCACCGGTGCCGACAAGGCGCTGCGCGTGGAGTGGAACTCGGCGCTGACGCTGCGCAAAATCAAAACACGCGTGCGGCCCTGCGGTTACTGGCTGTCGGCGTCGTCCAGGGTCGCCGTGGAGCGCTTGCGCCTGCATGGCGTGCAGGTGCTGCGCGTCACGGAGCCCAGCTCGATGCTGGGCGACATCTACCGAGAAACTGGCCGGGCTGCCGGCGTCCGGCAGGACGTGCGCGGCGCCATCGCTGACGCCGGGCAGATCGTCAAAACCGAAGTCACGCTGGTGCGTGGTGTGATCGATGCGCCCACCGGCAGCTATTACGTGCCTCTCAACCAACCGCTGGCCAACCTGGTGATTGCTGCGCTGGAGCCGGACACGCAAAGCAGCTATTTTGCCAACCAGCTCATCGAGAGCCTGGCCGGCAGCGCGCGCGTGATGTCCGAGCCAGCTCTGAAAACCGAAGAGTTGCCCTGAAACATCGGGCGGGTCCCGCGAAACAATCCTGAAGTCCTACAAAAACCGGCTATGACGACTGACAGCCTGCTCGCTTGATCCAGGCCCTAATGGGCCCATGAAGACATTTGAACTTACCTCCAAGATGGTCACCATGGGTGGCGTGTTTTACCCCACCGGTTTTGCTGTCCTTCTCTTCCCCGAAGCCGGTCAGGCCCAGCAGGCCGCCGATGCGCTGGAAGCCGGTGGTTTTGCCAGTGATGCAGTGATGCTGCTGCCGCCGGCGACCATACTGCGCGACATCGGCAAGGTCGATGGTGACAAGGGCGGCATGCCCTCAGTCGGCACTGAAGGCCACACCGTCGACAAATACGTCGCCCTGGCCCGTCAAGGCCATCATGGTGTGATGGTGCACGCCCCATCCGACGACGACACCCAGCGTGTGCTGGCTGCGGTCAGTGCCCTGCCCTTCACCTATGGCCAGAAATACCACATGCTGGCCATGGAAGATCTGGAGCCGGCTTCGGCCTGAGCGCCGGTTGGCCGGACAGCGACACGGCCGAAGTACGG
>JAZKIE010000294.1:2095-5609 GCA_040385025.1 Pseudomonadota bacterium
TTGGTGTAGTACTCGTCGCGATAAATAAACATGATGATGTCGGCGTCCTGCTCAATGGCGCCAGACTCGCGCAGGTCGCTCATCATGGGCCGTTTGTCGGTGCGTGACTCGACGCCGCGGCTCAGCTGCGACAGCGCAATCACCGGGCACTGCAACTCCTTGGCCAGCATCTTCAGGCCGCGCGAAATCTCGCCCACCGCGGTCGCGCGGTTTTCTTCGGCCATGCCGCTGGACACGCTCATGAGCTGTAAATAATCGACAACGATCAGGCCGAGCTTGCCGCATTGCCGCGCCAGCCGCCTGGCATTGGCACGCAGTTCGCTCACGGTCAGGCCAGGGGTTTCGTCGATGTGCAGCGAGATGTTGCGCAGCTTCTCGATGGCTTCCGTCAGGCGTGGCCATTCCTCGTCAGTCAGCGCACCGGTGCGCAAATGGGTCTGGTCAATGCGGCCAATGGAGCCGACGATACGCACCGCCAGTTGCGAGGCGCCCATCTCCATCGAGAACACCGCCACCGGCAGGCCTTCGTTGAGCGCCACATGTTCGGCGATGTTGATGGCCAGCGCGGTTTTTCCCATGGACGGCCGCGCCGCGAGGATCACCAGGTCGCCGGCCTGGAAGCCTGAGGTCATCTTGTCGAGGTCATAAAAACCGGTCGGCACGCCGGTCACGTCGTTCGGGTTTTCCGACATCTCGGTGACGCGGTCCAGCAGGCTGACCACCAGCGTGTCCATGCTCTGGAAGCCCTGCTTCATGCGCGAGCCCTGCTCGCCGATCTTGAAAATCTTCTGCTCGGCCTCGTCGAGAATCATCGCCACCGCCTTGCCCTGCGGGTTGAAGGCGTTGGTGGCGATCTCGTCGCTGGCGGCCACCAGCTTGCGCAGGATGGAACGCTCACGCACGATCTCGGCGTAACGGCGGATGTTGCTGGCGCTCGGCACGTACTGCGCCAGCGAATTAAGGTAACCCAGGCCACCGACCTCGTCGGCCTTGCCCTGGTTCTGCAGGTGTTCGTACACCGTGATCACGTCGGCCGGCTTGGTGGCGTTGATCAGCGCACCGACGGCGGCGTAGATCAGCTTGTGTTCGTAGCGGTAGAAGTCCTCGTCGACCAGCAGGTCGCCGACGCGGTCCCAGGCGCCGTTGTCGAGCAACAGGCCGCCCAGCACACTGGACTCGCCTTCGATCGAATGCGGAGGAATGCGCAGCTGCGCGATTTGCCGGTCGGCGCTGTAACGGGGGTCGGGAGCGGTGGAAAGTACGGCGGACATGGGTTTCCTGAGAGGTGCTAAATACTACGCCGGCGCAGCCGAAACAGTTGTGGACAAGGTTGTGAATAAACGTGGGAAATGCGGTGTAAATCGTGACGAGGCGTGTGTACAACCCGAAAAACCCAAGCGCCAAGAAAAAAGCCGCTCAGCGAGCGGCTTTTTGGGGAGAGCGAGAGCTGCTTAAGCAGATTCGCCGTACACCGTCACGGTGATGTCCACAGCCACATCGGTGTGCAGCGCGACCGTCACAGGGTGATCGCCAACCGTCTTGAGCGGGCCGTTAGGCATGCGGATCTGCGACTTGGCCACAGGAAAGCCCTGCTTGGTCAACTCGGCAGAGATGTCATGGTTGGTGACGGAGCCGAACAAACGGCCATCCACACCGGCTTTTTGCGTCAGCTTGACGGTGGTGCCGCCGAGTTTTTCGCCTTGAGCCTGGGAGGCAGCCAGTTTCGCGGCAGCAGCTTTTTCGAGCTCGGCGCGTTTGACTTCGAATTCCTTGATCGCTGCAGCGGTGGCGCGGCGGGCGCGGCCGGAAGGGATCAGGAAGTTGCGTGCGTAACCGTCTTTGACCTTGACGACTTCACCCAGGTTGCCCAGGTTGACGACTTTGTCGAGCAGAATGATTTGCATGGTCGTGCTCCTTACAGGCTACGGTGCTGGTCGCTGTAAGGCAGCATCGCGAGGAAGCGAGCGCGCTTGACGGCGGTGTTGATCTGGCGCTGGAAAATCGCGCGCGTGCCGGTCAGGCGGGCGGGGATGATTTTCCCGTTTTCGGCCACAAAATCGCGCAGGGTGTCGATGTCCTTGTAGTCGATTTCTTCAACGCCGGCAGCGGTGAAGCGGCAAAAGCGCTTGCGCTTGAACAGCAGGGATTGTGTGTTGCGCTTGGGGCGCTTGTCTTTGTTGAAACGTTTTGGTCCGGGCATGATGGACTCCTTAAAGGGGGTTCAGTACTTGATCAGAAACTGGTTGAAAAGCTTGGATGTGAAACACGACACTTTTGCTGCCTCGCGCATTGACCAGAAAGCCGGTGAACCTGAAGGGTTTGCTTAAAGTCAGCCGGCTTGTTTGTTCAGCCAGCGTGCCAAAAGCAACCGCTTTCATGGTGAGCTTGACCTGCCGGGTGGAGCCTGCTTCCAGTATTTCGGACTCATGATCGAGAACGAAGTTGGCAGCGGGGATTCCAGCGGGCGTGTAGCGCAGGGGACTGGCCTCGGCGATACAGGCGGTCAATTCAACGTGGTTCACTGCAGGATCATTTGCTCAGCAGTGCGTCGTTCAACAGCATGATGGCGTCTTAGGACGCCGCATACTCCTGCTGCTGGGCCTTGCGGGCTTCTTCCCTCTCGACGTTGCGCATCATGAGGGACGGGCCGGTTTCGGCTTTTTTCTTGACCACGGTCAGGTGGCGCAGCACGGCATCGTTGAACTTGAACGCGTGTTCAATTTCTTCCATCACGGCCTGGCTGGCTTCGATGTTGATGCACAGGTAATGGGCTTTGGCGAGTTTCTGGATCAGGTACACCAGCTGGCGACGGCCCCAATCTTCAACCCGATGCACTTTCCCGCCGCCGGCGGTAATCATGGTTTTGTAGCGCTCCAGCATGGCTGGAACTTGCTCGCTTTGATCCGGATGGATCAGCAAGACGATCTCATAGTGACGCATAAACTCTCCTTGTGGTTGGTAAAAGCTGCCCCAGCGTCGTTAAGGGTGCAGCAAGGCGAAGCCCATGATTATATACCAGCCCCCATGTTCGTTCGCTAGGCGTCACGCTCTGCCCCCCTGAGGGGCGCTGCGCCGGCGGGCCGGCAAAGCCGGGCCCGTGGCCCCTGCTTGGCTGGAGAGCCCCCGCATACGGCATTTGAGATCCAGCCTTTGTGAGCGCGCCGAAAGGCGCCAGGAGAGTCGCGTTTTTCTGGGCAGGTCCGGCCCAAATCATCCGCTCATGAAAAAAGCCCGGCAACTTGCGTTGCCGGGCTTTTGAACCTGAAAACTTCAGTTCAGGTCATTGCGGAGGCCTGATCAGGCGGCGCGCAGCGTTGGGTAACGCACATGCTCGACCAGTTCCTGGATCTTGCGGCTAGGCGCCGGTGTCACCAGACTGACCAGGATGATCACGGCGAAGCCGATGGGCACGCCGAAGACACCGGCCGAGATCGGCTGGATGTCCCACCAAAGCTGCACCGGCGAGGTGATGCCGAACAGACCGCGCATCCAGGGCTGGGTGGTGACCATGTAG
>JAZKIE010000295.1:0-2780 GCA_040385025.1 Pseudomonadota bacterium
GGTTCATGTACCCGCCGCTGACCGGCAAGGAACATTCACCGGGCCTGGGCGCCGACTTCTGGCTGCTGGGCATAGGTTTCATCGAGATCTCGGCGATTGCCGGCGCGATCGAACTCATCATCGGCATCCTGTTCACGCGCGCGCCCGGCATGACGCTGGGCAAGATGCCGGTCTACGCCTGGGCCATGCTGGTCAGCGCCTTCATGATCGTGTTCGCCTTTCCGGCCATCATCGCCGGCACCTTGCTGCTGGAAATGGAACGCGCCTTCGACTGGCCCTTTTTCATCGCCGCGCGCGGCGGCGACCCGGTGCTCTGGCAACACCTGTTCTGGTTTTTCGGTCACCCCGAGGTCTACATCATTTTCCTGCCGGCTGCCGGCATGGTCTCCATGATGGTGCCGGCGATGGCGCGCACGCCGCTGGTCGGGCACCGCGCCATCGTGATCGCGCTGGTGGCGGTCGGCTTCATCAGTTTTGCGCTGTGGGCGCACCACATGTTCACCGCCGGCCTGAGCCGGCATGCCATGCTGTTTGTCTCGGCCGCGAGTTTTGCGGTGGCAATCCCGAGCGCGGTGCAGGTGTTCTCCTGGATCGCGACCTTCTGGAAAGGCCGCGTACAGATGACCGCGCCCACGCTGTTTTTGCTCGGTTTTCATTTCATCTTCGTGCTGGGCGGCCTGACCGGCATCATGGTCGCCGTGCTGCCCTTCGACTGGCAGGTGCACGACACCTACTTCATCGTTGCCCATTTGCACTACGTGCTGATAGGCGGCATGGTGTTCCCGGTGTTTGCCGGCCTGTATTACTGGGCGCCGGTGTTCAACGGGCACCGCCTGTCCGAGCGCGGCGCGCGCTGGGTGTTCGGTTTGATGTTCGGCGGCTTCAACCTGGCGTTTTTTCCCATGCACATCAGCGGCCTGCTGGGCATGCCGCGGCGTGTCTACACCTATGCGGGTGACCTCGGCTGGAACTTCCTGAACCTGCTGTCTAGCATCGGTTCTTTCATCCTGGCGCTCGGCGTGTTGCTGTTTTTCATCGACGCTGCACGTGTGTTCTTCAAGAAGAAAGTTGAACACGGCAACCCGTGGAACGCACCCACGCTGGAGTGGCTGCCGCAGGAGGACTACGGCATGCGCAGCATTCCGCAGGTCAACTCGCGCGAGCCGCTGTGGGACCGGCCGACCCTGGCCGCCGAGGTGGTGGCCGGCCGCCACTGGCTGCCCGGCACCCATTCAGGCGGGCGCGAGACCGTGGTCACGAGCTGGCGTGACGCCATCCCGCAGCACCTGCTGGTGCTGCCCGGCGACAGCTGGTGGCCCTTTGTCGCAGCGGCAGGCACGGCCGGTTTCTTTTTGCTGCTGACGGTGGCGCAGGTGGTGCTGGCCTTTGCCTGCGGTATCACGGCCATTGTGGCCATCGTGGTCTGGCTGTGGCAAACCGACAAGCCACCGCATGCCGCGACGGCCGAAGTAGCCGACGGCATCTTCCTGCCGGTGGGTGCGCGCGGCATGGCCTCGCACTCCTGGTGGGCCATGATCATTTTGCTGTGTGTCGATGCCACGGTGTTTGCCTCGCTGGTGTTTGCGCATGTGCATGTGTCCATGGCTGCTGATGTGTGCCCGCCGCCCGGCGCCAGCTTGCCTGACATCTTCTGGCCGATCGCATCTGGCGTTTTGCTGCTGGCCGGCTCGGCCGCGATGATGGGCGCTCAAACGCTGCTGCTACGCGGCCGCCGCACGCCGGTGTGGCTGCTGGTACTGCTGGGCGTGCTGTGTCTGCTGGCGGCTTTCGGCCTCGACGGCTGGGGCCAGCACCTGGCCGGCCTGAGCCCGACCGCCAATGCCTGGAGCGCCACCGTTGCGGCGATGCTCGCTTACCAGGGCTTTCATGTGGCGGTGCTGCTGATCATGGGCGTGTATGTCTGCGCCCGCGTCTGGACCGGCCAACTGCGCAGCGATGCACGCGCCTCGCTGGACAACACCGCGCTGCTCTGGCACTACGTCACCGTGCAGGGTCTGGCCGGCATGGGCATCGTTTACCTGATGCCTTTACTCTGAGGGTGATTATGCCCGTAGCCCTTATGGGATACGCTCAAGCAGCTATTAAATCAATAGCAAATTCGAAGCCGGAGCGAACTCAGGAGTAGGTGATCCAGCTCGCGTGTTCGGGCGCGTCCAGGTGTGGCAGCGTGTTGTAAGTCACCAGCATGTGGCGCTTGGGCGTGAAGGCAAACTCGGTCAGCGAGCAGTTGCGTATGCGCAGGTTCAGCTCGATGGTGGTTTCCGGCGCAGTACCCAGCACATGGCCGACGGCGGTGGAGATCGGCCCACCGCTGGACACCAGCAACACGTTGCCCGTGTGGCTTTTCCGGATATGGTCCAGCACGCCGGTGATGCCCGCCACGAAGTCGGTGTAGCTGGGCATGCCTTTGGGGCTGACCACACCGGCCATCCATTGCGCCAGTCCGTCTTTGAGCAGTCGGAAGTGGCTGCGGTACATCTCGGGTGAGGTCGGCTTCTCGAGTTTGTGCGGATGGATCGCGCCAATCACGGCTTCGCTGTCGTATTCATTGAGGCCGGCCCACGCCATGGCGTCCATGGGCGTCTCCATGCCTTCACAAATACCCGCAAAGGTCTTGAGCTGGCGCTGCAAGGTGCCGGTAAAAGCCGCTTCGAAGCTGATGCCCTTGTACTTGAAGTATTCGCCGAGGCGCACACTTTGCCGATAGCCCATCTCGCTGAGCACGTCGTAGTCTTCGGCGCCAAACGAGGCCTGGCCGT
>JAZKIE010000296.1:0-8736 GCA_040385025.1 Pseudomonadota bacterium
CCTTTCCGCAACTGGTGTATTACCAGCTCTGGCATGAACGCACCCACGCCTCGGCATCGGCCAAATGGCTGCGCGAACGGGTCAGGGCGGTGGCAGCGTCGCTACAAAAACAATAGCTGCTCATGCAGGTCAGATAAGGGCTAGAGCCTAAAAACACTTATAAAAGTCAACCAGACGAGACAATGACCACTTCCCTCTCATCAGCTGATGCCGGCACAGACCCCGCACCGCGCCTGCAACTCACAGGCATCACCAAAGCCTATCCGGCGGTTGTTGCCAACAGCGCGGTGTCGCTGACGGTCCAGCCCGGCGAGATCCACGCCGTGCTCGGCGAAAACGGTGCCGGCAAATCCACCCTGATGAAAATCATCTACGGCGCTGTCAAGCCCGATGCCGGCACGGTGCGCATGGATGGCCAGAGCGTGGTGGTGCGCAACCCGCAACAAGCGCGTGCACTCGGCATCGCCATGGTGTTCCAGCACTTCAGCCTGTTTGACACCCTGACTGTGGCTGAAAACGTCTGGCTGGGCCTGGACAAAAGCTTGAACCTGGCCGAGGTGTCGCGGCGCATTGAGACCACCACGCGCGAATACGGCCTGCAGCTTGATCCGATGCGGCCGGTTCACACGCTGGGTGTCGGCGAGCGCCAGCGCGTGGAAATTGTCCGTTCGCTGCTGACCGATCCCAAACTGCTGATTCTTGACGAGCCGACCTCGGTGCTGACGCCGCAGGCGGTGGAAAACCTGTTTGTCACCTTGCGCCGGCTTGCCGCGCGCGGTTGCAGCATTTTGTACATCAGCCACAAGCTGCATGAGATACGCGAACTGTGCACCGCCTGCACCGTGCTGCGCGGCGGCAAGGTCACCGGCGTCTGCGACCCGCGCCAGGAGTCCAATGCCTCGCTGAGCCGTCTCATGATTGGCGCCGAGCCGCCGGCACTGGAGCACCGGGCGGTGGCACTGGGCAGGGCCGTGCTCGATGTGCGCGATTTGAGCCTGAGCCGCGAAGACCAGTTTGGTGTGGATTTGCAGCAGATTGCGCTGCAGGTGCGGGCCGGTGAGGTGGTGGGTATTGCGGGTGTCTCGGGCAACGGGCAAAAAGAGCTGCTTTACGCGCTGTCTGGCGAAGACACGCGCGCGCCGGCAGCGGCCATCCAGGTCGCCGGGCAGGGTGCGGGCCGGCTGAACCCGGCGCAGCGCCGCGCACTCGGCCTGCATTTTGTGCCTGAGGAACGGCTGGGCCGTGGCGCAGTGCCGGCGCTCAGCCTGGCGCACAACCTGCTGCTCACGCGCAAGAACGCGGTCGGACGCGGTGGCTGCTTGCAACTGCGCACGCTGCGCGCGCAGGCGGCAGCCATCATCGAGCGCTTCCATGTCAAGGCCGGCGGGCCGGGGGCGGCGGCGCAATCGCTGTCGGGCGGCAACTTGCAAAAGTTCATTGTCGGCCGCGAGATATCCGCCAATCCGGCGCTGTTGATCGTCTCGCAACCGACCTGGGGCGTGGATGTGGGCGCGGCGGCGCAGATTCGCGGCGAAATATTGAAGCTGGCCGGCAGCGGCTGCGCCGTGCTGGTGGTCAGCGAAGAGCTGGAAGAGCTGTTTGACATCTGCGACCGGCTTTACGTGATGGCCAAGGGCCAGCTCTCTCCGTCTTTGCCGCGTGCCGAAGCGACGGTGGCGCTGGTGGGGCAATGGATGAGTGGGCTGTGGCATGAGGCCCCGCTGGCGGCAAGGGAAAGCGGGGTCAGCCATGCTCAAGCTTGAAGCCCGCCCGCAGCCCTCCAGGCTCTGGAGTTTTGGCTCGCCGCTGCTGGCGCTGCTGATCACCGTGCTGATAGGCGTGATCCTGTTCATGGCCCTCGGCAAAGACCCGGTGCGCGGCCTGCAGGTCTTTTTCTGGGAGCCGATCAAGTCGCCGTATGCGCTGGGCGAGCTGATGGTCAAGGCCACCCCGCTGCTGATCATCGCGCTGGGCCTGGCCGTGTGTTTTCGCTCCAACGTCTGGAACATAGGCGCCGAGGGGCAGTTTGTGATTGGCGCCGTGGCCGCCGGCGGTGTTGCGCTGCTGGCCGACAAGACCACAGGCCCGTGGATAGTCCCGGCCATCATCGCGGCCGGCGTGCTGGGCGGCATGTTGTGGGCTGGCATCACCGCGCTGTTGCGGGATCGCTTCAACGCCAATGAAATCCTGGTCAGCCTGATGCTGGTCTATGTGGCCGACATGGTGCTGAGTTACCTCGTCTTCGGCCCGTGGAAGGACCCGCAGGGCTACAACTTTCCGCAGACCAAAACCTTTGAGGCCGTCACGCAGATTCCGCGCCTGATGAGCGGCTCGCGCGTCAGCATCGGCCTGCTGATCGCCCTGGCCGGCGCGGCGGCGCTGTGGGTTTTCCTGTTTCGTACCTACGCCGGGTTTGCCCAGCAGGTCGGTGGCCTGGCCCCCAGCGCCGCACGGTATGCCGGTTTTTCATCGCGCAAGGCTTTGTGGGTGGCGTTGCTGACTTCGGGCGGCGCGGCCGGTCTGGCCGGTGCGCTGGAAGTGGCCGGGCCGATCGGCCAGCTCACGCCCTATGTGCCGGCCGGTTATGGCTTTGCCGCCATCATCGTGGCCTTTGTCGGGCGATTGCATCCGGCGGGCATGGTGTTTTCGGCCATCCTGATGAGCATGTTTTATATAGGCGGGGAGCTCGCGCAGTCGCGGCTGGGCCTGCCCAAGTCGCTGACCGGGGTGTTCCAGGGCCTGCTGCTGTTCAGCCTGCTGGCTTGCGACACGCTGATCGCCTACCGCATCAAATTTCGCAGGGGGGCGCGCTGATGGATTCGACCGCATTGCTGCTGGCCGCGACGCTGAGCGCAGGCACCGTGCTGGCGATTGCCGCGCTGGGCCTGCTGATCAACGAAAAAGCCGGCATCGTCAATCTGGGCGCAGAAGGCATGATGCTGTGCGCCGCGATCGCCGGTTTTGCCACGGTGGTGCACACCGGCAACAGCTGGCTGGGTTTTGCCGCCGGCATGGCGGCCGGCGCCCTGCTGGCTGCGATCTTCGGCGTGCTGGTGATCTGGCTGAACACCAACCAGTACGCGACCGGGCTGGCGCTCAGCCTGTTCGGCGCCGGGTTTTCGGCCTTTGCCGGCATCAAGTATGTGCAGGAAAAACTGCCCGAGCAGACGCAGCATGTGATTCCCTGGCTGGGTGAGCTGCCTTTTGTCGGACCGGCGCTGTTCCGCCAGCACCCCATGGTCTACATCGCCATGGCGCTGACGGCCGGTCTGATCTGGTTTTTGTACCGCACGCGCGCCGGCCTGGTGCTGCGTTCGGTCGGCGAAAGCCCGGAGTCGGCCCATGCGCTCGGTTACCCGGTGCGCCGCATCCGGCTGATGGCCGTGGTCGCCGGCGGCGCGCTGTGTGGCCTGGCCGGCGCCTATGTGTCTGTGGTTTACACGCCCTTGTGGGTCGAGGGCATGATCGCCGGCAAGGGCTGGATCGCGCTGGCGCTGACCACCTTTGCAACCTGGCGCCCGGCACGGGTGTTGCTTGGTGCCTACCTGTTCGGTGGTGTGACCATGCTGCAGTTTCATTTGCAGGGCCTGGGGGTGGATGTGCCGCCCCAGTTCCTGACCATGTTGCCCTATCTGGCCACCATCGTGGTGCTGGTGCTGATCTCGCGCAACCCGCGCTGGATCAGGCTGAACATGCCGACATCCATAGGCAAACCTTTTTACCCCGGCTCCTGATTTTCCCGGCCCATAATCGGGGTTTTGCCACCTCGCTCACCGTTAACCGCAACCGTTCTTACAGGAGATGACATGACTGATTTACGCAAACGCTCACTGCTCAAGCTGGCTGCCCTTTCGGCCGCCCTTTCCGCCGCCCTCATCGGTTGCGGCAAAAAGGAAGAGCCCGCACCGGCACCTGCACCCGCCCCGGTGGCCGCCGCACCGGCCAAGGTTGAGCCTTTGAAGATCGCTTTTGCCTACATCGGCCCGGTCGGCGACGGCGGCTGGACCTTTGCGCACGACAACGGCCGCAAGGCGATCGAGAAGGAATTCGGCGACAAGGTGGTCACCAGCTACGTCGAGAAAGTGCCCGAATCGGCCGACGCCGAGCGTGTGATCCGCGACATGGCCAACCAGGGCAACAAGCTGATTTTTGGCACCACCTTCGGCTACATGGAACCCATGCTCAAGGTCGCCAATGACACCAAGGGCGTGAAGTTCGAGCATGCCACCGGCTACAAGACCGCCGAAAACATGCGCACCTACGACAGCCGCACTTACGAAGGCGCCTACATGGCTGGCGTGATTGCCGGCAAGATGAGCAAGACCGGCACGCTGGGTGTGGTCGGCTCCATCCCGATTCCCGAGGTGGTGCGCAACATCAACGCCTTCACGCTGGGCGCGCAGTCGGTCAACCCGAAAGTCAAGACCAAGGTGGTGTGGGTCAACGAATGGTTCAACCCGCCCAAGGAAACCGAAGCCGCCACCGCGCTGATCAACGGCGGCGCCGATGTGTTGTTCCAGAACACCGATTCGTCAGCCGTGCTGCAGACCGCTGAAAAAATGAACAAGCGCGCCTTCGGCTGGGATTCGGACATGACCTCCTACGGCCCCAAGGCGCATCTGGGTTCTGCCGTGATCAACTGGGGCCCGTATTACATCAAGGCCGTGAAAGACGCGCTGGACGGCAAATGGGCGACGGGCCAGGCTTGGTGGGGCGTCAAGGAAGGTGCCATCGACATGGTGTCCGTTGCTGCCGACGTGCCGGACGACACCAAGAAGCGTGTGGACGAAATCAAGGCCGGTCTGAAGGATGGCAGCTTCTCGATCTGGAAAGGCCCGATTTTGGACAACACCGGCAAGGAACTGATCGCCAAGGACGCGGTGGCCGACGACAAGTTTCTTGGCGGCCTGAAGTCTTACGTCAAGGGCGTGGAAGGCAAAGTGCCGGGCAACTGAGGCAGCCCTGCAGCGGCCGGCAGCGGGGCTGCCGCCGCTTGCTGACCCAGGCTGCCTTCGCGCAGCCTTTTTGTTTTTTTGGAGCTCACATGTACCGCGTGCCCGACATTTCACCCGACCGTTTGCCTGCCTTGTTGCAGGCCATGCCCAAGGCCGAGCTGCATATCCATATTGAAGGCTCGCTCGAGCCCGAACTGATTTTTGCGCTGGCCCAGCGCAACGGTATCAAGCTGCCTTATGCCAGCGTGGAGGCATTGCGCAGTGCCTACGCATTTACCAATCTGCAGAGTTTCCTGGATATTTATTACGCCGGTGCCAGCGTGTTGATCACCGAGCAGGATTTTTACGACATGGCGCGCGCCTATTTCGTGAAAGCCGCTGCCGACAACGTGGTCCATGCCGAACTGTTTTTCGATCCGCAGACCCATACGGCGCGCGGTGTGGCCATGGAAACCGTGATCCAGGGCTTGCACCGCGCCTGCGTCGATGCGCAGGCCGAACTGGGTGTCAGCGCCTCACTGATTTTGTGTTTCCTGCGCCACCTGAGCGAAGAAGAGGCCTTCGAGACCCTGGAGCAGGCGCTGCCTTACCGCGACAAGTTCATCGGTGTTGGACTGGACTCCGGCGAGGTCGGCAACCCGCCGGAAAAGTTTGCGCGGGTGTTTGCGCGCTGCCGCGAGCTGGGTCTGCACCTGGTCGCGCATGCGGGCGAGGAGGGCCCGCCCGCCTACATCTGGACCGCGCTGGACGTTCTCAAGGTCGAACGCATCGACCACGGCGTGCAGGCCATCCAGGACCCGGCGCTGATGCAGCGGCTGGCGCAGGACCGCATCGCCCTGACGGTGTGCCCCTTGTCCAATCTCAAGCTTTGCGTGTTTCCTGACCTGGCGCAGCACAACCTGCGCCAGTTGCTGGACGCCGGGCTGGCCATCACCATCAACTCCGACGACCCGGCTTACTTTGGCGGCTACATGAACGACAACTTCACGCAGACCTTTGCGGCGGTTGGCATGGATGCGGGGCACGCTTACACGCTGGCGCGCAACAGCTTCGAGGCGAGTTTTATCGGTGAGGCGGCCAAACTCGGCTACATCAAGCGGCTGGATGAGTGTTTTGAAAGCTTTCGCGGATAGGTCACCGCCGCGCGCCCGCCCTTACAGCAGCGAGAGGGCGGGACCTTCCGGCTGGGCCGGCAGCCCGAGCACGGTGCGCACCACGTGCATCAGTGCGTCGGCCTCGAAGGGCTTGGTGACATAGCCGTCGGCGCCCCTGGCCAGACCCTTGAGCACTGCCTCGCGCGTCGCCTTGCCGGTCAGCATGATGACCGGCACATCCTTGAGCGCCGGGTGTTGGCGCAAGCGCAGCAGGATGTCGAAGCCGTCGGCGTCGGGCAGCACCACATCGAGCAGGATCAGGTCCGGTGCCGGCTGCTTGCGGAACTCGGTCACCACTTCCTCGCGGTTGCTTGCCACCCGGACCTTGAAGCCCTCGAACATCAGGTAGCTCTGGATGAACTTGGCCAGCATGGGTTCGTCGTCCACCACAATGGCCGACAGCGCCTGGCCTGGCTCCCGGGCTTTGGCCGGGCCGCGCGGCCTGGCGATCCTGACGTAGTAGCCGGCTTTTTTCAGCGAGGCTGCGCCTGTGTCCGCCTCGGCTTCGGCCTGGGTCACCGCAAAATCGCTCATGCGTGCGTTGAACTGTTCGGTGAAGGGGTCGACCTCGGCCAGCGCGACCAGCTTTTTGTCCTGCAGCACCATAAAGGCTGCCGTGAAGACGCCGGAGGCTGCGGGCGTCATACCGGCCCTGAGCTGGCTCAGGCTTTGGGACCCGTCAATCCTGACGAGAAGCTCGAATTCTGCCGGACTGAGAGCGGTTGCCCCACTGCGCAGCTCTTCCTGACCCCGGGTCGTGAGCGTGTAAACATCCTTGTCATGCATTTGCATCTTTGCTGCTTCCTTCGACGGGTGACGCCGTTTTCCGGGATTATCACCTCCCAGACCCGGCAGTGGCCAGTTTTTGGTGTTGCCCAGCGCCGCGCCGCACTATGATGCTGATCTCATTGCCATGAAACGCCTGCTCCTCTCCCTCGCCATCAGTTGCCTCAGCACGGGAGTGGCTGCCCAGTGGACGCCCGTGATTGTTGATGAAATGGTCATCACCTATATTGACCGCAATACCTTGCGGGGGACCCGCGACAAAAGCGGCATGGTCCGGATGTGGTGGCTGATGGACTACCAGCTGGTGCAGATTGCCGATGAAAGAGGCTACTTCTCCAGGGTCCATCACAGCGAATTCGACTGCAAGGGCCAGCGCATGCGCCTGCTGTCGGTGGCGCTGCTGTCCGAACGCATGGGCCACGGCGACGTGGTGTTCGAAGACCCGGTGCCGCGCAAATGGACGCCGGTGCAGGACCGGTCTTTCCACGACGCGCTGCTGGATATTGCCTGTATTAATTACTGACCCCGTTGATATAGAGCCCCCACGCTTCCCCACTGCGTGTGGGTCGCTGCTCCTGCGGGGTTGGCAAAGCCCGAGCCGTGGCCCCTGCTTGCAATAGTGAGCCTTGAGCGCCTGAGCGGCTAAAATAGCGTTTCACCCGCGTGCTGTCCCGGCGCGCTGGTGTTTTTATTTTCCGGGGCCATGTAGAGGACCACCATGTATAAAAACCTCGCTGCCGCGCTCGCGGCCGCCTGTTTTATCTCACCCGTTTTTTCCCAATCTGCAGCGCCTGCGAAACCGCCACTGAAGATCGGCTTTGTTTATGTCGCGCCCATCACCGAGGCCGGCTGGGTGCGCCAGCATGAGGAAGGCCGCAAGGCCGTCGAGGCGGCGCTGGGTGACAAGGCCAAAACTACTTATGTCGAAAACGTCGCTGAAGGCGCGGACGCCGAACGGGTGATCCGTGATCTGGCGCAACAGGGCCACCAGCTGATCTTCACGCCCAGCTTCGGCTATATGGAGCCGACGCTGAAAGTCGCCAGGGACTTTCCCGACGTGAAGTTCGAGTCCATCACCGGCTACAAGACCGCCGCCAACGTGGCCGTCGCCAATGCACGTTATTACGAAGGCCGTTACCTGGCCGGCATTGCCGCCGGGCGGCTGGCGTCCAGCGCCGGTTATGTCGCGGGTTTCGCCATTCCCGAGGTGATCCAGGGCATCAACGCCTTCACGCTGGGCATGCGTTCGGTCAATCCGGCCGCCGAGGTCAAGGTGGTCTGGCTGGGCGCCTGGTTTGACCCGCCACGCGAGCGTGAAGCGGCGATGACCCTGTTCAACCAGGGCGTGGAGCTGATCGCCTTTCACACCGGATCCACCGCCGTGATGGCAGCGGCCCAGGAGCGCGGCAAACTGGCGATTGCCTACCACTCGGACATGCGCAAGGTTGCGCCCGATGCCCAGGTGCTCGCGGTGACACACCAGTGGGGCGACTACTACACCCGGCGTGCGCGGGCGGTGCTGGACGGCAACTGGAAAAGCACGGCGCTTTGGGGCGGGGTGAAGGAGGGCATGATTCGCGTGGACAGTTTCGGCCCCAAAGTGCCGAAAAAAGTCGCCGATGAGGTGCTGGCACGCCAGAAAGACATCGCCGCGGGCAAGCTGCATCCGTTTCGCGCCCGCACGGCGTTGCTGGACAACGAGGGCCGCGAAGTTCTGGCCGCTGGCAAGACGCTGTCGGATGAACAAATCCTGGGCATGAACTTCCTGGTGCAGGGTGTTCAGGGAAAGCTGGCCAAATAAACCTTATGCGGGTTGGCGTATTGCGCTGCAGCTTGCCTCC
>JAZKIE010000297.1:0-5075 GCA_040385025.1 Pseudomonadota bacterium
TCAAAAACCTGCAGATCAGCGGTGACGACGTGGCTTTCGACGTGGAGCTCGGCTACCCGGCCAAGAGCCAGCTTGCCGGCATCCGCAAGCTGCTGATCGCGGCAGTCAAGGGCGTGGCCGGTGTCGGCAATGTGTCGGTCAACGTGAGTTTCAAGATCGCCAGCCACAGCGTGCAGCGCGGCGTACAGTTGTTGCCCAATGTGAAAAACATCGTGGCGGTGGCTTCCGGCAAGGGCGGCGTGGGCAAAAGCACGACGGCCGTCAACCTGGCGCTGGCGCTGGCCGCCGAGGGCGCCAGCGTGGGCCTGCTCGACGCCGACATTTACGGCCCGAGCCAGCCGATGATGATGGGCATCGAGGGCCGGCCCGAGAGCGTCGATGGCAAAAACATGGAGCCCATGGAGAACTACGGCATCCAGGTGATGTCGATCGGGTTTCTGGTGGCGCAGGACGAAGCCATGATCTGGCGCGGCCCCATGGCCACCCAGGCGCTGGAGCAGTTGCTGCGCCAGACCAACTGGCGCGACCTGGACTACCTGATTGTTGACATGCCGCCCGGTACCGGCGATATCCAGCTCACCTTGAGCCAGCGGGTGCCCATGACCGGCGCGGTGATTGTCACCACGCCGCAGGACATTGCCTTGCTGGATGCCAAAAAAGGCATCAAGATGTTTGAAAAAGTGGGCGTGCCGATTCTGGGCATTGTCGAGAACATGGCGGTTCACATTTGCAGCAACTGCGGCCACACCGAACACATATTTGGCCAGGACGGCGGCAAGAAAATGGCGGCCGACTACGGCATGAGTTATCTGGGTGCGCTGCCGCTGGACATGCAGATCCGCCTGCAGGCCGACAACGGCCGGCCCACCGTGGTGGCCGACCCGGACGGCGAGGTCGCCAGCATCTACAAGGCCGTGGCGCGCCAGGTGGCGATCACCATTGCCGCCAAGGCGAAAGACTTTTCCGCCAAATTCCCCAGCATCAAGATATCGAAAGACACCTGAGCCCAGGTTTGCCCATGAGCACTTCCGGCTTCCTCCTGCAGTCGCCCCCCGCGGATGGGGTGCCGCGGCCCCGCGTCGATGTCGCGGTGGTGATGCGCCGCGAGCGCATCGACAACCGTTGGCAACCCTGGCGCTGGTCGCTTGCCGACATCGTGCCCCAGGAAGATGGCTTTGGTGCGCAGCCGCGCCTGTTGCTCAAGGACGATCACGAAGAGCGCTGGCTGCACCCCGGCCTCAAGGTCGAACTTTTCACCGACGACGCAGAAGGTTATTACCTCAACGTGTCCACCGTCCAGCCCTGTTTTTGGGTGGTCTGGCGCATGGAAGAAGAGCCCGCTTTGGCCGATGAGCCGGTGGCCGTGCCGCAGATCGTGACGCTCAGTTATCACGATGCCGGGCGCTGGCTGGACGCGCAGGAAACGGTGGAGCAGGTGGCCGCGCCGCGCGATGTGGTGGAGTGGGTGCAGGCTTTTGTGGATGCCCATTACGTGCTGGAGGCCAAACGCCGTCAACGCCCGCAAAGCTTCAAGCCACTGCAGGACAGGTTTGGCAATCCGGCGCGCGTGAGCACCGACAAGAAGTTTGGAGGCGGTGGCCATGGCTGAAGAGTCCCCCGGATTTCTGGGCCGTTGGTCCCGCCGCAAGACGGAGGTCGCGCAGGGCAAGCCGCTGGCCGAACCGGTGCCGCCCATGCCCACGCCGGTCGCGGCTCCACCGGCAGTGTCGTCACCCGGCGCGGTGGCGTCTGCGCCGGCGCCAGTGACCGAAGCCGCCAGTGAGTCCGAAAAAATCCTGTCGCTCGACGATGTGAAGCTGCTGAACAAGGACTCGGACTTCAAACCCTTCATGGCTGGCAACGTGGGCCCTGAAGTGCGCAACGCGGCCATGAAAAAACTGTTTGCCGACCCGCATTTCAACATCATGGATGGCCTCGATATCTACATCGACGACTATTCGAAGTCCGATCCCATTCCCGAATCCATGCTGCGGCAGATGACCAGCTCGAAGTTTCTCAAGCTGTTCGACACGGAAGAGGAAGACGCGGACGCACAGAAAACCCCTGCGGCTGCCTTACCGCGGGAAAATGCGAATGATCCTGCAGATCAAACCGTGGCACAGTCCTATGAAGGTCCAGACATAAGCCGTCCGGACTTGCCCCACCCCGAACATTCCAGCCAACCCGAGCCATTGCCTGGCTCCGGCGCCAGCCAAGAAGACCATGCCCACACTGATTTGCGACTGCAACCAGACCATGCCGCTCCAGCCCCAGACGCTGGGCGCGGCACTCAATGAAACCCTGACCCTCCATTCAGCGCTGTGCAGGCGCGAGGCAGGTGCCTTCCAGAAAGCGGTTCAGTCGGGGGATGACGTCATCGTCGCCTGCACCCAGGAAAAGCGCCTGTTCGCCGAAGTTGGGCAGCAAACGGCGGGTGCCAGCTCGGTGGTCAAGTTCGTCAACATCCGCGAAACCGGTGGCTGGAGCAAGGACGCTGCGCGCGCCATGCCCAAGATCGCCGCACTGCTGGCAGCAGCCCATCTTCCGGACGCCGAGCCCGTGGCCACGGTGACCTACAAAAGCGCGGGCCGGCTGCTCATCGTTGGCGCGCTGGACCAGGCCGAACAGGTCGCGGCGCTGGTTGCCGACACGCTGGACGTGACCATTTTTGCGCGCGGTGTTTCCCCCCAGCCGCAGCCTGGCTTTCCGGCTCAGGAGCGCAAGTACCCGGTCATCAGCGGCGACAAACTCACGCTCACCGGCTGGCTCGGTGCCTTTGAAGCCAGGTGGGACAAAAGCAACCCGATTGACCTGGACCTGTGCACCCGCTGCAATGCCTGCGTGGCCGTGTGTCCCGAAGGTGCGATCGACCTCAGCTACCAGATCGACAGCAACAAGTGCAGCTCTCACCGCGATTGCGTGGCGGTCTGCAAGGTGGCCGGGGCGATTGACTTTGGCCGCGAGACGCAGCCGCTCAGCGAGGCCTTTGACCTGGTGCTCGACATGGGGGCCCAACCGCTGGTGGCGCTGCATGCGCCGCCGCAAGGCTACTTTGCCCTGGATGCGTCGCAGGGCCTGGCCTCTCCTGGCCTGCTGGCGACCGTGGTCAAGCTGCGCGACATGGTGGGTGAGTTCGAAAAACCCAAATTCTTCGCCTACAAACAGACACTGTGTGCCCACAGCCGCAACGAAACCATAGGCTGCAATGCCTGCGTGGATATCTGTTCGGCGGGCGCGGTCAGCAGCCAGAAAGAGCGTCAGCAGATTGTTGTCAACCCCAACTTGTGCATAGGTTGCGGCGCTTGCACCACGGTGTGCCCCACCGGTGCCTTGACCTATGCCTACCCGCGCGCCAGCGAACAGGGCGTGCGCCTGAAGACCTTGCTGGCCACCTATGCCAAGGCCGGTGGCCGCCAGGCGGTGGTGTTGTTTCACAGCCAGGGCAGCGGTCAGCAAGCGGTCGAAGCGCTGGGCCGCGCCGCGCAGTTGCAGAAAAACCTGCAGGGCATGCCCGCGAACATCATTCCCCAGGGCTTGTGGCACACCGCGAGTGTGGGGCTGGACCTCTGGCTCAGCGCCATTGCATTTGGGGCGTCCCAGGTGGCCGTGCTGGTGACCGACGAAGAGGCGCCTGGCTATCTCGCGGGACTGGCTGAGCAAATGGCGGTGGCCCAGGCCGTGCTCCACGGCATGGGCTACACCGGCCTGCACTTTCACTTGCTGCAAGGGTCGGGTGCGCCAGACGCCGGCGCGCTGGTCGCGCTGGATGCCAGCCTGAAAAAGCTGGCCGCTAACCAGCCGGTGGTCCCGGCTGCGGCCGCCCGGTTTGCGGTGGCGCAGGAAAAACGCAGCACGCTGGACATGGCGCTGGACCACCTGATGACGCAGGCACCCGGCGCTTTGCCCGAGCTGATAGAACTTCCGGCGAAGGGCTCACCGTTTGGCAGCCTGCTGGTCGACAAGCAGGCCTGCACGCTGTGCCTGAGTTGTGTCAGTGCCTGCCCGTCCAGTGCGCTGCAGGACAACCCGGAGCGTCCCCAGCTCAAGTTCATCGAGAAAAATTGTGTGCAGTGTGGCCTGTGCGTCACGACCTGTCCGGAAGATGCCATCACCCTGCAGCCGCGTTTGCTGCTCACACCGCAGAGAAAGGAAGCGCGCGTACTCAACGAGAGCCAGCCTTACCAGTGCATACGCTGCAGCAAAGCCTTCGGTACCCTGAAGGCGATTGAATCCATGCTGGGCAAACTGGCAGGCCACGCCATGTTCCAGGGTGCGGCGGCAGAGCGGCTGAAGATGTGCAGTGACTGCCGTGTCATCGACATCTATTCGGCCGACAACGAAGTCAAGATCACCGATATCCGCTAACCCCGTACTGCCCATGACCCTGCCTGCCCAACTCCTGTCGTCAAGCCTCGACGAAGAAACCGCCCGCGCCGAAGTTTATGGCCTGCTGGCAGCGCTGTATTACGCGCCGCCTTCGGCAGAGCTTCAAGCCAATCTCCAGGTGGCGGTGACCGAGGCACCCGCTGCGGGAGGCCTGCTGGAAGCCCCGTGGAGCGAGCTTGTGAAAGCCGCGCGCAACTTGTCGCAAGAGGCCATAGGCAAAGAATACGATGTGTTGTTCGGCGGAGTCGGCAAGCCTGAGGTCTACCTGTTCGGCTCGCACTACCTCAGTGGCTTCCTCAATGAAAAACCACTGGCGGCCCTGCGTACCGATCTGGAGGCGCTGGGTCTGGCGCGCGACGATGCCATGTCCGAAACCGAAGACCATCTGGCCTACCTGTGCGAGGTCATGCGTTACCTGATTGCTGGCGATGATGTGGAGGTGGCCAATCTGACGCGCCAGCGCGAGTTCTTTTCGCGCCATCTCCAGCCCTGGGCCAGCCTGTTGTGCGACGCGGTCGCCGCACATCCGAAGGCGGATTTTTACCGCCATGTGGCGGCATTTACGCAGGTATTTCTCAGCGTGGAAGCGCAGGGCTTTGACATGCTGGTTTGAAAACATGGGCTTGGTACTGCACCCCGAAAATATCGAAACATGAAAGCGCGTCTTCGCACCCATGGCGGCGTTGCAA
>JAZKIE010000298.1:0-10446 GCA_040385025.1 Pseudomonadota bacterium
GTGCACCAGGTGACCGCCGAGCTTGACCATGGTCCCATCCTGGCGCAGGCGGCGGTGCCCGTGCTGCCGGATGACACGGCCGACACGCTGGCCGCGCGGGTGCTGGTGCAGGAGCACCGGCTCTATCCGCAAGCCGTGCGTGGCTGGCTGCAAACGCAAGCTTGAACTGCTGAAGATACAAAAAGATACCCGAGTTGAGAGCACGGTTGAATCCAATTCTGGATGGAGTCCGTATTCAGCACAGCCGTTGATGTCCCATCCTGGATGTCGGCTGATTGTTCAACTTCATCAAAGGGTATTCACATGCAAACGAAACACAAACTGGCTTCCATCGGTCTCGCGGTCATGATGTCCATGACGGCGGCTTCTTCCTTCGCCCAGGTGATGGTCGGTGGCGCGCCCATGCTGGCTTCCAAGGACATCATCGACAACGCCGTCAACTCCAAGGACCACACCACGCTGGTGGCAGCCGTTAAGGCCGCTGGCCTGGTCGACACCCTGAAAAGCGCCGGCCCCTTCACCGTGTTTGCACCGACCAACGCCGCATTTGCAGCGCTGCCAGCCGGCACCGTGGACACCCTGCTCAAGCCAGAGAACAAGGGCATGCTGACCGGCATCCTGACTTACCACGTGGTGGCCGGCAAGATGGACGCCGCAGCGCTGACCAAGGCGATTGCCGATGGCAAAGGTTCTGCATCCCTGAAAACCGTGGCCGGCGGTACGCTGACGGCCAAGGCCATGGGCGGCAAAGTCATGGTGACCGATGAAAAAGGCGGCTCCGCCACGGTGACCATCGCCGACGTGTACCAGTCCAACGGCGTGATCCACGTGGTGGACAAGGTTCTGCTGCCTAAATAATTTCCGCGCCGCCTCCCACGAGGCGGGCCTGAAATGAAAAGCCCCCGCACGGTTTGCACCGCGCGGGGGCTTTTGTTTGCCTGCCGGATGTCTGCCGGACTACCGCGACTGGAGTTGGTGCAGGGCCGCCTTGACGATGCTTTCCGCATCCACGCCAAAAAACCCGCGCAGCGCCGCGCGTGTGTCGCTGCGGCCAAAGCCGTCGGTGCCCAGCGTCAGGTAGCTGCGGCCCGGCGGCAGGAAGGCGCGAATGCTTTCTGGCACGGCGCGCACGTAGTCGGTGGCGGCCAGGATGGGGCCTTCGCTGGCTTGCAGTTGTTGCGCGATGAAGGCTTGCTGCGCGGGTCCGCCGGCCAGCGCACGCTGCTGGCAGGCTGCGCCGTCGCGCGCGAGTTCGCTCCAGCTCGTCACGCTGAAAACCGTTGCTTCAATGCCTTGTGCGGCCAGTTGCTGCGCCGCCTTGATCACCTCGGTCAGAATCGCGCCCGAACCCATCAAGGTGACTTTCTCAAGCGTTTTAGGGCTCTGGCTCCCATCCGTCGAGCGTGAATAGCTATTAAATTTATAGCATCCCCGGAGAATGTCGGCCTCGGCGCCAGTCCGCAGATCGGGCTGGGCGTAGGTTTCGTTCATCAGCGTGACGTAATAAAAAACGTCCTGCTGTTCCACCATCATCTCGCGCACGCCCTGGTCGGTGATGACCGCCAGCTCGCAGGCAAACGCCGGGTCCCAGGCCTTGCAGTTCGGAATGGTTGCGGCCACCAGGTGGCTGGAGCCGTCCTGGTGCTGCAGGCCTTCGCCGCCCAGGGTGGTGCGGCCCGAGGTGGCGCCCAGCAAAAAGCCGCGGGCACGCTGGTCGGCCGCCGCCCAGATCTGGTCGCCGACACGCTGGAAGCCGAACATCGAGTAGTAGATGTAGAAGGGCAGCATGGCCAGCCCGTGCACGCTGTAGCTGGTGGCGGCGGCCGTCCAGCTCGCCAGCGCGCCAGCCTCGCTGATGCCTTCCTCAAGAATCTGTCCGTCCAGCGCCTCGCGGTAACTGAGCACCGAGCCGATGTCTTCAGGCGCGTATTTCTGACCCACGCTCGAATAAATGCCGACTTGCTTGAACAGGTTGGCCATGCCAAAGGTGCGCGCCTCGTCGGCGACGATGGGCACGATCCTGGGACCGAGCGACGGGTCTTTCAGCAGTCCGCCCAGCATGCGCACAAAAGCCATGGTGGTGCTCATTTCCTTGCCGTCGGCGGCCAGCGCAAAGCCGGCGTAGGCGGCCAGGGCCGGCACGGCCACAGCGTCGGCGACGGTCTCGCGTTTGGGCAGGTAACCGCCGAGCGACTTGCGCCTGGCGTGCAGGTACTGCATCTCGGCGCTGTCGGCAGCGGGTTTGTAAAAACTCAGGTTCTTCGCCTGCTCGTCGGACAGCGGCAGGTTGAAGCGGTTGCGAAATTCGATCAGATCCTCGCCGTCGAACTTCTTCTGCGAATGGGTGGTCATCTTGCCCTGGCCGGCGCTGCCCATGCCATACCCTTTTTTGGTGTGCGCCAGGATCACGGTCGGCTGACCCGTGTGTTTCGCCGCCGCCGCGTAGGCCGCGTGGATTTTCACCAGGTCGTGGCCGCCGCGTTTGAGCCGGTCGATCTGCTCGTCGCTCATGCCCTGCGCCAGCCGCGCGAGTTCTTCGTTCTGGCCGAAGAAATTGTCGCGGTTGAAACGTCCGTCCTTGGCGGCAAAGGTCTGCATCTGGCCGTCCACCGTGTGGGCGAAGGCCTGCGTCAACGCGCCGGTGAGGTCGCGCGCAAACAGGCCGTCCCAGTCGCTGCCCCAGACCAGCTTGATGACCTTCCAGCCGGCGCCGGCAAACAGCTTTTCGAGTTCGTCGATGATGCGGCCGTTGCCGCGCACCGGTCCGTCCAGGCGCTGCAGATTGCAGTTGACGACCCAGACCAGGTTGTCCAGGCCCTCACGCGCGGCCAGCGTCAGCGCGCTCATCGATTCGGGTTCGTCCATCTCGCCGTCACCGAACACGCCCCAGACTTTGCGGCCCTTGCAGTCGAGCAGGCGCCGGTGCGTCAGGTAATGCATGAAACGCGCGTGGTAAATCGAGCTGATCGGGCCTATGCCCATGGAGCCGGTCGGGAACTGCCAGAAGTCCGGCATCAAATAAGGGTGCGGGTAGCTGGACAGGCCTTGCGCGCCTTGCGCGGGTGCCGACAGTTCCTGCCGGTAAAAGCCCAGGTCTTTCTCGGCCAGACGGCCTTCGAGGTAAGCGCGGGCATACACGCCGGGTGCGCTGTGCGGCTGGAAGAACACCAGGTCGCCACGGTGCTGACCTTCGCCCAGGCCTTCGCGGGCGCGGAAAAAGTGATTGAAGCCGGTTTCAAACAGGTCGGCCGCGCTGGCATAACTGGCGATGTGGCCGCCGAGCTCGGCGGAGCCGCCGGACTCTGCCTGGTTGGCGCGCACCACCATGGCCAGCGCGTTCCAGCGCATCAGCGAGGCCAGGCGCTCCTCGATCGCGAGGTCGCCGGGGAACACGGCTTGTTCGTCGACAGCAATGCTGTTGACATAAGGTGTTGACAGCTCGGGCGTCCAGCCGACGCGCTGCTCGCGTGCGAGCCGCGCCAGTTGGTCGAGCACGAAACGTGCGCGCGCCGGCCCCTGCTTTGCCGCCAAGGCGGTGAAAGCTTCGCGCCATTCGGCGGTTTCCTGCGGGTCGGTGTCAGGCGGTGTGGGCATAGGCATGTCGTGCAACAAGGCGTTCAGGGGCAGAGGTGCGTTCATGGTCCCAATATACGGAACGATGCGCGACATAAGTAGCCAATATGAGCTGTAGATTGGTATAAAGGCGGCATAAAATTCTGCAAATAAAGGATTTTTCAGGTCATGAAGCTGGATGTTATCGATTTGCGCATACTTGATGAACTGCAGCGTGACGGCGCGCTGTCCAATGTGGAGCTGGCCCGGCGCGTGCATCTGAGCCCGTCGCCCTGCCTGGCCCGCGTCAAGGCGCTGGAAGCTGCGCGGGTGATCGACCGTTATGTTGCCATCACCAACGCGGCCGCCCTCGGGCTGGGCCTCACGGTCTTTATTTCGATCAGCCTGCGTTCGCAAAGCAAGGAGTCGCTGGCCGAGTTCGAACGGCGCATTGCCGAACACGACGAGGTGATGGAGTGTTATTTGATGACGGGCGACAGCGACTACCTGATTCGCGTGGCCGTGGCCGACATGGGCGCACTGGAAAAATTCATTCTGGAGCAGCTCACACCGATTCCCGGCATCGACAAGATACGCTCGAGTTTTGCGCTCAAGCAGGTCAGGTACAAGACGGCCTTGCCGCTGCCGGCACTGTGAAAAGCGCGAGGTGACAACGGCTCAGCGGACCGGTGTGTGCAGCGTTGGAGGCTCTTCGCCGTGCAGTGCCGGGTGCGAGACTTCGATCGCATTGATTTTGGCCACCAGGCCTTCCCGCCGGGTGCTTTCTTCGGGGGGCAGGCTCGCAGGCTCGCCAGCCGCATCGATGAACTGGACGTAACGCCGGGGGCCTGAGGTCATGCGCCGCAACCGGGTCTTGAGACTGTCGATAACCTGTTGGCCGGTCTGCTCGTCCGGCGTGCCATGCCAGATGGCGATGTGCAGGTTAAAGGCGTCGGGTTCGTCCAGCTTGTCGGACAGGCGGATGCAGTCGGCCAGGATTTTGGTGGAAACCTCGGAGACGGCTTCGCGGTTGACCGGTCCTTCGACCAGCATCAGGAACAGGTTCTCCTCGTAACGCACCACCGTGTCCATGTCGCGCGCCGCCCGGCGCAGGATTTCGCCAATGCGCGACAGGGCAACGCTGCGCTTGTGGTCGCTCAACTCGTCGGGGCTGGGCGCCTGGTTCAGCCAGCGCAGCATCACGACGCCGCATTCCGAGCGCCGGCGGCGTGCGCGCAGCAGCATTTGCGACAGTCTGCCCTCCATCACGCGGGGCAGCATCAAGCCGCTGGCCGGATCGTAGGTCGCCAGGGCAGCAATGCGATGGTTGGAAAACAGCGCCGCCCGGCTGCGCCAGGCCAGCACAAAAAAGATCCACAGCAAGCCAACCATGGCCGACAGCACACCGGCCGCCTGGGCCGACTCGAGGTTCATGACCCAGCCCGCGTTGTAGGACACCCGCGCCAGCGCCGCCAGGCCGATGGGCGCCGTGCCGAGCAACAGCAGCAGGTTCCAGGTCTGCCCGCGCACCGACATCCATACCAGGCTGCCGAGAATCGTCAGCGTGGCCAGCGCCAGCCAGAGGTTGCGCAGATCGCGCGGGATGAGCTCGGGGATAGCCATCAGGCCGGCCATCAGCAGGCTGCCTGCAGTGATGGTGGCCAGCAAGCGGTAGATGTACGGATGGCCGCTGCGCGCGTAGCTGGCGTGGGCGCAAAACCAGGCGCCTGCAGCCATGCTCAGTGCGGACGACACCCAGCCCATGATCTGGTTCAGGTAGGCGCTGCCAGGCCACATGCGCCAGCCGCCGTAGCCGATCAGCACCAGTTGCGTGAACATCAGCGTCATCACCACGGCGCAAAACCACAGGAAGACGCGGTTGCGGGCCATGGCAAAAGCGGCCAGGCTGAGCGCGGCCAGCACGCTGAACATGCCCCACATCAGCCCGATCACCACGCCCACGCGGGAGGCACCATCCACGTATTCAACCGGAGACAGCAGCATCGGCGGCCCCGTGAGTGCCCGGTTGTTTTCGAATCGAAGGTAGTAGGTCTGCATGCGATCGCTGCGGGTTCGCAGTTCAAAGCTTGGCACGCGCGTGCGCAGGGACCAGTCGGCTGGCGCCAGCGCGAGGCCGGCCGACTGGGTCAGCCATTCGTCCTGGGGACCGCGCGAAAACAGGCTGGCCCTGACGAGCGCCTGGCCCGGCAGCCGGATGAACCAGGTTTGCAGTGATTCGGTCGCTGGCAAGGAAAAGGTGGCCCAGACGTCCTGGCTGGTGGAGGTGGGAAGTGCCGTGGTGCTGGTGTAAGGCTGCAGGCGCCAGGGGCCTGCGGCGGTGAACGCATCCGGCGACGTGATGCTGCCTTTGGGCACCGCCACCCACTGCAGTGGCTCGGCCAGCGTGATGGTGACACTGTCGCCGTACAGACGGCCAAAGTCCTGCGCCTGGCCTGGCTGCAGCAGCAGGCAAAGCAGCATCAGGAAAAAACCGCGCCAGCTTGTTTTTCTGTCCATCGGCATAGCTTATTGTAGAAATGTGCGTTGCCCGGTCGCCAGCCGTCCGGTCATCACGATGTCACAACAATTGACCACCATGCGTCTTCCAACAACAACGGATGACCCATGTCTTATTCCCGCCTTACCGCCCCCCGCCGCCTCGCCATCGCCACGGTTTTCCCTGCGCTGGCCGCCGCGCTGCTGGCCGCGCCGATACACGCGCAGACCGCCTTCCCGGCCACGCTGGCCGGCCACGCGCTGATGCCGGCACAGTCTTTCATCGCCGCGCCCAAGGACGCGCCGCAGGACCTCAAGAACGCCGGAAAATTCACCACCGGCAAACGTGTCGAAGCGCTGGGCACGGTCGAAGGCCTGTCGGCGGGTCGCCCCACCGGTGTCTCGCTGCCGTTCAAAGGCCAACCCATCCAGGGTCACTCCGGCATCAAGAAAATGCCCGACGGCAGCTTCTGGATACTGACCGACAACGGTTCCGGCGCCAAGGCCAACTCGCCCGATTCCATGCTCTACCTGAACCGCTACGCAGTGGACTTCAAGGGCGGCGGCATGAAGCGCCTAGAGACGATTTTCCTGAGCGACCCGAATAAAAAAGTGCCGTTTCGCATCCTTCATGAAAGCACCAAACAGCGCTACCTGACCGGCAGTGACTTCGACACCGAAAGTTTCCAGATCGCCGGCGGCGCCTTGTGGATTGGTGACGAGTTTGGCCCCTTCCTGATCAAGGCCGACATGAAGGGCCGCGTGCTGGCCGTGTTTGAAACCCAGGTCGATGGCAAACTGGTGCGTTCGCCCGACCACCCGGCTGTGACCACGCCCGGTGTGCCCGGCGGCGCGGTGGATTTCCAGGTGCGCCGCTCCAAGGGCTACGAAGGCATGGCGGCATCGAAAGACGGCAGCAAGCTGTATGCGTTGCTGGAAGGCGCGCTGTGGGATGCATCCACCAAAGGCAATGAAAAACTCGACGGCAAGGACTACCTGCGTGTGCTCGAGTTCGACGTGAAAAGCGAAAGCTGGACCGGCCGCCACTGGAAGTATGTGCTTGAAGGCGCCAGCCACGCGATTGGCGACTTCAACATGATCGACGGCACGACAGGTCTCATCATCGAGCGCGACAACGGCGAAGGCACGGCGGACAAGGCTTGCCCCGAAGGCCAGAAGCGCACAGACTGCTTCCACGACCTGGCCAAATTCAAGCGCGTCTACAAAATCGAGCTTAGCGAAGCCAATGTCGGCGCGGCGGTGCGCAAGATAGCCTACATCGACCTGATGGCGATTGCCGACCCCAACAAGCTGGCACGCAAGCCGCTGAACAACGGCGTGTTGACCTTTCCCTTCTTCACGATCGAAAACGTCGACGTGGTGGACGCCACCCACATCATTGTGGGCAACGACAACAACCTGCCGTTTTCTAGCAGCCGCGAGCCGAACAAGGCCGATGACAACGAGTTGATCCTGCTCGAAGTCGGGGATTTTCTGAAAGCGAATTGAGCTTTGGGGTGACGCATTCGCTATTGAATTGATAGCTGCTTGCGCAAGTCTGGCGGAGGCTGGAGACCAAAAAGCTTCAGATTTTTGACTGAAAAACCAGTCCGGCGTGTTCACGCAACGCGTGGAACTTGATCTTGGGCCACTGCTGCTCCACGGCGCGCAGGGTGGCGCTGTGGTCCACCAGCAGGGTGGGCGCGTCCACCGCGTCGAGCGCCACGCGGTGCGAATTGGCGTCCATGAATTTCTTGAGTTCGTTCGGGTCCTCGCTGGTGACCCAGCGCGCCAGGTTGAACTGGCTGCCCATGATGCGGGCCTTCACGCCGTATTCATGCTCCAGCCGGTGCGCCACGACTTCAAACTGCAGCTGGCCGACCGCGCCCAGCAGCAGCAGCGAGCCGGCAATTGGCCGGAACACCTGGATCGCGCCTTCTTCGCCCAACTGTGTCAGGCCGGCGCGCAACTGCTTGCTGCGCAGCGGGTCGGCGACTTCGACAGCGCGGAACATCTCGGGTGCGAAAAAGGGCAGGCCGGTGAACTGGAGCGCTTCGCCCTCGGTCAGCGTATCGCCAAGCTGCAGCACGCCGTGGTTCGGGATGCCGATGATGTCGCCGGCAAAAGCGGTGTCCAGCAACTCGCGGCGCTGGCTCATGAAGCTCACCACGGTGTTGGGACGCAGCTCCTTGCCGCTGCGCACGACTTTCAGCCGCATGCCGCGCGTGAACTCGCCGCTGGCCACGCGCAAAAACGCAATGCGGTCGCGGTGCGCCGGGTCCATGTTGGCCTGGATCTTGAAGACCACGCCGGAAAATTTCTTTTCTTCGGGTTGCACCACGCGTTGCAAGGCGGCGCGTTCGGCCGGCGCCGGCGCCAGGTCCACCAGCGCGTCCAGCACTTCCTGCACGCCGAAGTTGTTGATCGCCGAGCCGAAAAACATCGGCGTCTGTTTGCCGCTGAGGAAGTCTTCGCGATTGAACTCGGGCGAGGCGCCTTCCAGCAGCTCCAGCTCGTCCTGCGCCTGGGTGAACTCGGCGCCAAAGCGTTTGGTGGCTTCAGCGTTGTCCAGTCCCGCCAGGATTTCATCGTCACCACCGGCCTTGTCTTCACCGGGGCTGAAGACGCGCATGCGTTTTTCACGCCGGTCGTAAACGCCGTGGAACAGCTTGCCCATGCCGACCGGCCAGGTGAAAGGAACCACCGTCATGCCGAGCTCCTGCTCGATCTCGTCCATCACGCTCATCGGGTCCTGCACTTCGCGGTCCATCTTGTTGACGAAGGTCAGGATGGGCGTGTTGCGTGCGCGGCAGACCTGCAACAGGCGCCGCGTCTGCGGCTCGACGCCGTTGGCCGCGTCGATCACCATCAAGGCGGCGTCCACGGCGGTCAGCACGCGGTAGGTGTCTTCCGAGAAGTCCTGGTGGCCGGGGGTGTCGAGCAGGTTGATCACGCAGTCGCGGTATTCCATCTGCATGACCGAGCTGGCGACCGAGATGCCGCGCTGTTTTTCGATTTCCATCCAGTCGGAGGTGGCATGGCGCGCGGCCTTGCGCGCCTTGACGCTGCCGGCGATCTGGATCGCACCCGAGAACAGCAGCAGCTTTTCGGTCAGCGTGGTCTTGCCGGCGTCAGGGTGGGAAATGATGGCAAACGTGCGGCGGCGCTTGACCTGTTTTTCGATTTCAGTGGATTCGGACATAACCCACGATTATCGTTGACCGTGGAAAGCCCGGGCTAGTCGGCCTGCCTGGCAAAGCGCGGCTGGACCCGCCCGTCGATCACGACCTCTTCGTTGAACATGGCGGCCGGCCGCACCCACAGGCCCTTGTCGCCATATAGCGCACGGTACAGCGTCATGGGCTCCAGGCTTTCGCTGTGTCGAACCGTGCCCACCACCTCATACATCAGGCCTTTGTAGTGGAGGTAGAGGCCGGTCGGGGTTTCTATCAAGGGGGGAAGTGCGTCTGACATGGTCATCCAGGTTCAAAAGGCGTGGAACAGGGCCGGGGTGGGACAATGGGGCATGCATCCTAACGCCTTACTCGACAGCTGTACCGTTCTCCTCAAGCAGGTTCTCCGTTTCGACCACCCCGCCGACATGGTGGTGTCGCGCCATTTCCGTGAGCAACGCCTGGGCCCGCGCGAGCGGGCCACCGTGGCCGAAACGATTTACACCGTGCTGCGCAAGAAAAATCTTTATACCTATTTGGCCCAGCACGGCAGTGGCCCGACCGAGCGGCGCCTGGCTATTTTGGGGTTTGCTGCAGAGCGCGATTTCCTGCTGGGCGCCCTCAACGATCAGGAGAAGGACTGGCTGGCCCGCTGCGACCAGGTCAAGCCTGAGGACCTGATGGAGCTGCACCGGCACAATCTGCCGGCCTGGCTGGTTGAGCCGCTGAAAGCCCAGCTCGGTGACGACTTCTGGCCCCTGGTTGAAAGCCTGAATGCGCCTGCCGGCCTGGACTTGCGCGTCAACACGCTCAAGGACAAGCGGGCCGAGGTCCAGAAAGAGCTTGCGAAAGCGGCCATCAAAACAGTCGCAACGCCGTATTCCCCGTGGGGCTTGCGCATGAGCACCAAACCGGCCCTCAACAAGCTGGACGCCTTCACGCGCGGCGCCATTGAGGTGCAGGACGAAGGCTCTCAGTTGCTGGCCCTGCTGGTGGATGCCAAACGCGGCGAAATGGTGGTGGACTTCTGCGCAGGCGCCGGCGGCAAGACCCTGGCCCTGGGCGCCAGCATGCGCAACACCGGGCGCCTGTACGCTTTTGACACCTCGGGCCACCGGCTCGATGCCCTGAAACCCCGGCTGGCGCGCAGCGGCCTGTCCAATGTCCATCCGGTGGCGATTGCCCATGAGCGCGACGACCGCATCAAACGTCTGGCCGGCAAGAT
>JAZKIE010000298.1:10546-19100 GCA_040385025.1 Pseudomonadota bacterium
GAAGGTGCGGCGAAGTTGTGCAGCGGGCCTTATCTGCGTCTGTGGCCCTATTTGCATCAGACAGACGGGTTTTTTGCAGCTGTTTGGCAGAAAGTTTGAAACAATTGGCGGCATGAAGCCGTTAATTGTCTAATTTTTAGCGATTTTCGAGCATTTACCGCAGTTTTACCGGAAACACGGTTTTCTTCATGGCTGCGGTTTGGTGATTTGGCAAGCCCCGCCTACAATAGATGGTTGTCCAGCACGGTTTTAGCACGGTATGCAGGGCACTGTTACAGATTGTTTAAAGGACCCCCATGATTTTGTTTGACGCCGCCCTCGACTGGCTGGCCCATGGCCTGATTGCCGCCAGCTGGTGGCAAATTGTGCTGTACACGCTGGTGACGACCCACATCACGATTGCCAGCGTGACGATTTACCTGCATCGCCATCAGGCGCACCGCGCGATGGACCTGCACGCGATCCCTTCGCACTTTTTCCGTTTCTGGCTCTGGCTGGGTACCGGCCAGGTCACCAAGGAGTGGGTGTCGATTCACCGCAAGCATCACGCCAAATGCGAAACCATTGACGACCCGCACAGCCCGCAGGCCCATGGCATCAAGAAGGTGTTCTGGCAAGGCGCCGAGTTGTACCGCGCCGAAAGCAAAAACAAGGAAACCATGGTCAAGTTTGGCCACGGCACGCCGAACGACTGGCTTGAGCGCAACCTTTACACCCGTTATAGCTGGCAAGGCGTGGGCTTGATGATGATCATCAACCTGGCATTGTTCGGCGCAGCCGGTCTGGCCGTGTGGGCGGTGCAAATGGTCTGGATCCCCGTGACGGCCGCCGGCATCATCAACGGTATTGGTCACTACTGGGGTTACCGCAACTTTGAGGCGCCGGATGCCAGCACCAACATTTCGCCCTGGGGCATCATGATTGGCGGTGAAGAGTTGCACAACAACCACCACACCTATCCGACCTCGGCCAAGTTCTCGGTCAAGCCCTATGAGTTCGACATTGGCTGGATCTATATTCGTGCCCTGGAGAAGGTTGGCCTGGCGACCGTCAAGAAGGTGCCGCCCAAGTTGACGCTCGGTTCCATCCAGCCGGTGGCTGACGAGAAGACGCTGGAAGCCCTGATCGCTCATCGTTACGAGGTGATGGCCGGCTTTGCACGTGAGCTCCGCCGCGCCGGCAAGATCGAGATTGAGGCGCTCAAGGCCCGCAAGGCCGACGTTTCGGTGCTCAAGGCTGCCAACCGCTGGCTGCATCGTGATGACGACAAGGTGCCTGCGGCCGCCAAACCCCAGATCGCCCAGGCCCGTGCCGAGCACCCGGTGCTCGACAAGATGGTCACCATGCGCGAAGAGTTGCGCCAGATGTGGTTGTCAACCTCGGCATCGCGCGAACAACTGGCCGGCGACCTGCAGGCCTGGTGCCGCCGCGCGGAAGAAAGCGGCATTGCGGCGCTGCGTGATTTCTCCGTGAATTTGCGCGCCGCACGCGCTTAGGCTCAGGATTCTGGCCCGCTTTGGCGGGCGTCCATCAGGCTGCACCAGCTTCATCGCTGCTGCAGCCTTTTTCATGGGCGCCTGTTCAGGTTTGCCTGGATGGGGAGTTCAACGCAACAGAGCCGCTGGGGGATGGTTGAAGCATGAAGATTGGGCGGAGAGGGCCACACTTGCCAGCCGGAAAGCACTCGTGCACGGACACGAGAAGCGGTCGGTGGGCATAAAAAAACCCGCTGGGGCTCAGCGGGTTTTTTACAAACGCTGCCAGGCAGCGCTGAATCAGTCTGAATTACTTCAGCTTGATTTCCTTGTATTCCACATGTTTGCGTGCCTTGGGATCAAACTTCATGATCAGCATCTTGTCAGGAGTGGTCTTCTTGTTTTTGGTGGTCGTGTAGAAGTGACCGGTGCCGGCGGTTGATTCCAGCTTGATTTTTTCGCGTGCGCCTTTAGCCATGATGATGCTCCTTAGATTTCACCGCGGGCACGAAGGTCCACCAGGACCGCGTCGATACCGAGCTTGTCAACAAGGCGCAAACCGGCGCTGGTCACGCGCAGGCGCACCCAGCGGTTTTCAGTTTCAACCCAGAAACGGCGGTATTGCAGATTAGGCAAAAACCGGCGTTTGGTTTTGTTGTTGGCGTGAGAAACATTGTTTCCCACCATCGGGCCTTTGCCCGTTACCTGACAGACGCGTGCCATGAGCACTCTCCGTAAAAAAATAGAAATCGGATGCCGGCCCCCGGAGGATGCTCAGCTAAGCCATAGATTATAGCCTGAAAATCAAACGCCCTCAAGTCCCCATTCCCGGAAGTGCTTGAGGGGAGGAGAGGGGGCGGGCAGCCCTCCCGGTTCAGCAGGGGCCGCGGGTCCGGCTTTGCCGGTCCGCAGGCGCAGCGGCCCCTCGGGGGCAGCGCATGACACGAAGTGAAAAGCGTGGGGGCTCAGCTCTGTTCGAGAAAACGCTGGGCGTCCAGAGCCGCCATGCAACCCGTCCCCGCGCTGGTGATGGCCTGGCGGTAGACATGGTCCTGCACGTCGCCGGCAGCAAACACACCCGGCACGCTGGTCATGGTGGCAAAACCCTGGAGCCCGGTCTTGGTGATGATGTAGCCGTCTTTCATCTCCAGCTGCCCGGCAAAAATCTCGGTATTGGGCTGGTGGCCGATGGCGATAAAACAGCCTTGCAGGGCAATGTCTTCGGTTGTGCCCGATTGCGTGCTTTTGAGCCGCACGCCGTTGACGCCCGAACCGTCTCCCAGCACCTCGTCCAGGGTCTGGTGCAGTTTCAGTTCGATCTTGCCGGCGGCGACTTTTTCGTGGAGCTTGTCGATCAGGATGGCCTCGGCCTTGAATTTGTCGCGCCGGTGCACCAGCACCACCTTGCTGGCAATGTTCGACAGGTACAGCGCTTCTTCCACGGCCGTGTTGCCGCCGCCGACCACGCAGACCTTCTGGTCACGGTAGAAAAAACCGTCGCAGGTGGCGCAGCCCGATACACCCCGGCCCATGAAAGCGGTTTCCGAAGGCAGACCCAGGTATTTCGCCGAGGCCCCGGTGGCGATGATCAGTGTGTCGCAGGTGTAGGTGCCGCTGTCGCCGGTCAGTGTGAAGGGGCGCTGGCTGAAGTCGACCTTGTTGATGTGGTCAAAAATGATCTGCGTCTTGAAACGCTCCGCGTGTGCAAGAAAACGCTGCATCAAATCCGGCCCCTGCACGCCCATGGCGTCAGCAGGCCAGTTGTCCACGTCGGTGGTGGTCATGAGTTGCCCGCCCTGTGCAATGCCGGTGATCAGCACGGGGTTGAGGTTGGCGCGGGCTGCATAAACTGCGGCGGTATAACCGGCGGGGCCTGAACCCAAAATGAGTACTTTAGAGTGGTTCATAGTGAAAAATCTGATTCGGAAAGCATTAGAACTCAGTTAGAGTCGCAACTACTTGGGGCTGGCTTGAAGGTTTAACACCCTCCGACCTGAAAATTTGGCGGGTACAACCCATGCATTGTAAGAACTCGTGTGAAGCCCCTTTGGCGGCGCATTCTGGAGAAGTTTGATATGTCTACCATGGTGTCCAACCTGGAGCTGATTCGCCGGGTGCCCCTGTTTTCGATGTTGACTGCTCCGCAGGCTGAGGCGATTGCTGCGGCCGTGATCAAGCGACGTTACAAGCGCGGCGAAGCCATTGTCGAGCAGGGCAAACAATCCAATGCCTTGACCATTCTGCTGACCGGGCGCGCGCGTGTCGTGACCACCGATGCCCGCGGGCGGGAAGTCATTCTGGCGACCTTGCACCCCGGCGACTATGTCGGTGAAATGAGCCTGATCGACAGCGAACCGCATTCGGCCACGGTCCGGACCGAAGTCCAGACCGATGTGCTGGTGGTTGGCCGGCCGGAGTTTGCCCGTTGCCTGCCCGAAAACAGCTCCATGGCCTATGCGGTCATGAAAGGCCTGGTGCAGCGTCTGCGCCATGCTGACCGCAAGATCGAATCGCTGGCCCTGATGGACGTGTATGGCCGGGTCGCCAGGACCTTGCTGGAGTCTGCCGTTCCTGATCGTGAAGGCAACACCGTTATTCGGGACAAGGTGTCGCGCCAGGATCTGGCCAAGATGGTCGGCGCCTCGCGCGAGATGGTCAGCCGCGTGATGAAAGACCTGGAAGAACGCGGTTACATCGAGACACGCGCTGATGGTTCGATGTGGGTCAAGGACCGGCTCAATACACTGGGCTGAGCCGCCGCTTTTCGCCGCTTTTCGGGTCATGGCTGCCTGTTCAACTGAGGTAAGCTCAGCACTGGTTTTATGACTTACTCCCTCGACACCTTGAACACCAGAACCTCTGCCGCCGCGCCTGCTGCGGGCGGCGTGAAACGCTTTGCCCATGAAGTCAGCCTGATTCTCGGCCTGCTGGCGCTGGCCTTCTGGCTGGGCGCACTGATCAGCTACTCACCGCAGGACGCGGCCTGGTCCACCACCGGCAACCGGGAAGTGGCGGAGGCGGCTGCCCGCAACTGGGGCGGACGTTTGGGCGCGCATCTGGCTGACGCCAGCTACTTTCTGTGTGGGTTTTCCGTGTGGTGGGCACTTGCTGCGGGGGTACGCGCCTGGCTGGGCTCGCTCGCGCGGGGCCTGCGCAGCCAGCCTGCGACAGTGTCTGCCACCGGACGTATCCGGTTTTGGTCCAGTCTTGTGCTGTTGCTGCTGGCCAGTTCGGGGCTGGAATGGTCGCGTCTCTACCGCTTTGAATCCCTGTTGCCAGGGGGTCAAGCGGGCGGGGTACTGGGTTACCTGGTGGGCCCGGCCAGTGTGAAGTGGCTGGGTTTTACCGGTTCGGGTCTGGTCTGGATTGCCATCGGCGTGATCGCGGTGTCGGTGGTGTTTTCTTTTTCGTGGGCCCACACCGCTCAGCGCATAGGTGCCTGGATCGACGAATTGATTGAATCACGCCGGGAAAAACGCGAGATCGCCGAAGACCTGGCCGTGGGCCGGGCCGCCGCCCGCCAGCGCGAGGAAACGCTGCATGAAGAACGCATCGAGATCGAGGAACATCACCCGGTGCCGGTGCTGATCGAACCGACGCTGGCCGATATTCCCAAGAGTGAACGTGTGGCCAAGGAGCGCCAGAAGCCCCTGTTCAGCGAAATGCCGGATTCCAAGCTGCCGCAGGTGGACCTGCTGGACGGCGCGCTGGTACGACAGGAAACCGTGGCGCCCGAGACGCTGGAGATGACCTCGCGCCTGATCGAGAAAAAACTCAAGGACTTCGGCGTCGAGGTGCGGGTGGTGGCGGCCGCGCCGGGGCCGGTGATCACGCGTTACGAGATCGAACCGGCCACCGGCGTCAAGGGCGCGCAGATCGTGAATTTGGCCAAGGACCTGGCGCGCGCGTTGAGCCTGGTGTCCATCCGCGTGATCGAGACCATTCCCGGCAAAAACTACATGGCGCTGGAGTTGCCCAACGCCAAACGCCAGTCCATCAAGCTCAGCGAAATTCTCGGCTCACAGGTCTACAACGAAGCCAAATCGATGCTGACCATCGGCCTGGGCAAGGACATCAGCGGCGCGCCGGTGGTCGCTGATCTTGCGAAGATGCCGCATTGCCTGGTGGCGGGCACCACCGGTTCGGGCAAGTCGGTCGGCATCAACGCCATGATTTTGAGCCTGCTCTACAAGGCCGACGCGCGTGATGTGCGCCTGCTGCTGATCGATCCGAAGATGCTGGAGATGAGTGTTTACGAAGGTATTCCCCATCTGCTCGCGCCCGTGGTCACCGACATGCGCCAGGCCGCGCACGGGCTGAACTGGTGTGTGGCCGAGATGGAAAAGCGCTACAAGCTGATGAGCAAGATGGGCGTGCGTAACCTGGCCGGCTACAACGTCAAGATCGACGACGCAAAGGCACGCGGCGAGTTCATTTACAACCCCTTCAGCCTGACGCCCGAACAACCTGAACCGCTGGAACGCCTGCCTTACATCGTGGTCGTGATCGACGAACTGGCCGACCTGATGATGGTGGTCGGCAAGAAGATCGAGGAACTGATTGCGCGGCTGGCCCAGAAAGCGCGTGCCGCCGGCATCCATCTGGTGCTGGCCACGCAGCGGCCCAGCGTCGATGTGATCACCGGGCTGATCAAGGCCAACATCCCGACGCGGCTCTCCTTCCAGGTCAGCAGCAAGATTGACAGCCGCACCATCCTCGACCAGATGGGCGCGGAGGCTTTGCTGGGCATGGGCGACATGCTTTATATGCCCAGCGGCACCGGCTTCCCCATCCGGGTGCACGGCGCTTTTGTCAGTGATGACGAAGTGCACCGCGTGGTGGCTTACCTCAAGCAGCAGGGCGAGCCCAACTACATCGACGGCGTGCTGGAGGGCGGCACCGTGGACGGCGAGGGCGATCTGCTGGGTGATGGCAACGGCGGCAGCGAGGGCGACAAGGACCCGATGTACGACCAGGCGGTCGAGATCGTGCTGAAAAACCGCAAGGCCTCGATTTCGCTGGTGCAGCGGCATTTGAAAATCGGCTACAACCGGGCCGCCCGCATGCTTGAAGAGATGGAAAAATCGGGAATGATCAGCGCCATGTCGGGCAGCGGCCAGCGCGAAATTCTGGTGCCTGCGCGCGCCGAAGGATGACAGGCCAGCCTTTACGGTCGGGATACATTGTTCTGGCAACCAATCCGGCGCAGTGGTGTCTCAAGGACATGTGTATCGCCTGCCGCCTGACATCATCTGGAACACCATGAAGCACACTTTCTCATCTCCCGCCGCATCTCTTGTCTCCCGCGCGTTGCGCGCCACGCTGGCCGGCCTCGTGGTCTTTGGCGCGATGGCTGCCAGCGCCCAGGTGTCCACAGTCAGCGGTCTGGAAAGCCTGGAAGCTTTTGTCAAAAATACCAAAAGCGGCCGTGCCGCCTTCACGCAGGTGGTGACCAGCCCGGCGCGTGATGGGCAGGCCGCGAAAACCAAAACTTCCAGCGGTACGTTCGAGTTCCTGCGCCCCAACCGCTTCAAGTTTGTCTACACCAAGCCGTTTGAACAAAGCATCGTCTCCGATGGCCAGACCCTGTGGCTGCACGACGTCGACCTGAACCAGGTCACGGCGCGTAAACTCAGCCAGGTGCTGGGTGGCACGCCGGCCGCCGTGATTGCGGCGGCTGCTGACATCAAGGCGCTGCAGAACGATTTCACGCTCGTGCCGCAGCCCGACAAGGATGGCCTCGAATGGATCCAGGCCACGCCTAAAACCAAGGATGGCCAGGTGCAGAGCATTACCGTGGGCTTCAGGGAAAGTGCCAAAGGCAGCGAGCTGGCCCGGCTGGAAATCCTCGACAGTTTTGGCCAGCGTTCGGTCATGAGCTTCAGCAATTTCGAGGTCAACCCCTCGCTGAATACGGCCGGTTTCCAGTTCAAGCCGCCAGCCGGCGCGGACGTGATTCGCCAGTAACTGGTACTGCAAACCGAAAATATCGAAACATGAAAGCGCGTCTTCGTACCCATTGCGGCGTTGCAATCCTTGCGAAGGCTCCCGGCCTTCGCTGCGGCTTGCGTCTTGCCCTGGGCGCGAATCCATCACTTTCATTTTGTTCCGCTACTTCCGGGTTGCAGTACTAGCACTTCATGGCCACACGCGCTGAGACTTCGTTCGGCCCCGGCGCGGACGCCAAAGCTGCAGCACCGCTGGCCGAGCGTTTCCGGCCCCAGTCGCTGGGTGAGGTGATCGGCCAGCAACATTTGCTGGGCGAGGACATGCCGCTGCGTATTGCCTTTGAGTCGGGCCAGCCGCACAGCTGCATTCTCTGGGGGCCGCCCGGTGTCGGCAAGACCACCATTGCCCGGCTGATGGCCAGCAGCTTTGATGCGCATTTCATCACCATCTCGGCAGTGCTGGGCGGTGTCAAGGACATCCGCGAAGCGGTCGAGCAGGCCAGCATCTGGCAAGGGCAGGGCAGGCGCACCATCATGTTTGTCGACGAGGTGCACCGCTTCAACAAGTCGCAGCAGGACGCGTTTTTGCCGCATGTGGAAAGTGGCCTGTTCACCTTCATAGGCGCCACCACCGAAAACCCGTCCTTCGAGGTCAACTCCGCCTTGCTGTCGCGCGCCGTGGTGTATGTGCTGCAGCCGCTGGGGGACGACGATCTCAAGCAAATCATTGCCAAAGTCCTTGCAGAACGGGCGCTACCAGCTATCGAATCGATAGCGCCTGAAGCCGTGGACAAGCTGGTGGCCTATGCCGACGGCGATGCGCGGCGCCTGCTCAACACCCTGGAGTCGCTGGATGTCGCCGGCCGGCGCGAGAAAAAAGGCGGCAGTGTGGAGGTGAGCGAAGCCTGGCTGATCAAGGTGCTGGGCCAGCAGATGCGCCGCTACGACAAGGGCGGCGAGCAGTTTTACGACACGATCTCGGCGCTGCACAAATCGGTGCGTGGCTCCGACCCTGACGCGGCGTTGTACTGGCTGGTGCGCATGCTCGACGGCGGCGCCGAACCCAAATACATGGCGCGGCGCCTGATCCGCATGGCCAGCGAAGACATCGGCCTGGCCGATCCGCGCGCC